>JBEGWB010000165.1:0-3327 GCA_041178065.1 Pseudomonadota bacterium
TATGTTGGTAAACCGGCGCAAGGCATCGCTCGAATGAAAGCTTCTATCGAAGTGCTCGGCGAGCAAGCCAGCACCACCCGCGACGCCTACAGCCAGCATGAAGGCCATTAGCAGTAACTTGGTGGTATCAGGCGCCGTTGCGTAATCGGGCGGGATCGCCATTTCAAGAATCCTGAACTGCTGGTTCTGCTGGATGCCCAGCGATTCAGCGAGCCGCGCTTCCTGGTAAAGCTTTTGCAGCGATAGATATGCCTCTCTCGCCGCATCATGCTCGTAGGCAAAATGGATGAGCTGCTGCTCGATGCGAGGCATGTCCGAGAGCCGGCTCATCATTTCGTCGATTGCCAGCTGGATCGACTGCTCTTTTTTCTTTACTTCCGCGAGTTCGAGATCGATTTCGGCGGGACTTGATGTCTGCCGTGTTTCTACTGGCTGTGAGCCGCCACCCTGGGCCGCAAGCTCCAGTTTCAGTTGCGCTACTTCCTGCTCCAGCCTGACCACGCCGGGATAGTTCGGCGTGTACTCCTGCTTCATCTCCGCGAGCTCGCGCTCGAGGCGGGCGAGTCGCAGGGTGCCAGTCAAGGCGCCGGCGCTGCTGTTTGCCTGGTTCTCCCGATTGCCGCCGAACAGCAATTCATTCCTGCGCCCCAGCAACTGCATTTCCTTTTCAGCCTGAAGCCGCAACGCGGAGTTCAGTCTTTCGAGTGTTCCGAGATTAATGGCCTGCTGCTCGGGCAGCTTGCCCATGTGCGCATTCCTGAACTCATTGACGCGTTTTTCCTCGGCTGAAAATCTGGCCTTGGCGTCTTCCAGTTGGTCTCTGAGAAATTCAGTCGTGCGTTCGGCCTGCTCCACCTGCAGCCTTTCATTCTCTGCCTTGAAACGTGCGGCGAGATCGTTCGCAACTTCTGCCGCAAGTTCGGGATTCCAGGCCTGGTAACTGATGGAAACCGAGTAAGTGGAGTTCTGGCCATATTGCGGCTGCGTCGTTGCTTTCTGCTCGATCGTTACATCCTGGCGGAAGCGCCTGATCACAGCCTCGGGCGGCGACTCGACGCGCATCTGCGCGTACAGATCGAAGGCATCCATTACTTCCTGCAGCTGTGTGCGGCTGAGAACCGCCTGCGTGACCAGACCGAGCCGGAGCTCGAGTTCATTTGTGGCGTTTTCGCGTACCAGCGAGGTGGAGATGCTGTCCTGGCCGAACAGGATCGTCGTCGTTGAGCGGTAGAGCGAAGGCAGCCCTAGCACGAAGCCGACGCCCGCGCTCAGGCACAGGAGCATGCATCCTATGATGAGAAACCTGCGTCTCCGCCATTTCTCGAAAAGACCGCCTAACACTGCGTTGCTTGGAATTTCTTCTGTCATGTCGCTTTACCTTGCGTAGCCGTTGCCGGACTCATGGCACAACGATAATGTCCCCGGGAAACACCAGCACCCGATCGTTGGTCCGAGAACTGACCATTTTTCGATAGTTAAACGGGATCTTTTCAGTTTCATCCTGGAAACGCCGCAGGATGAGAATGTCGGAACTGTCGGCGAACTCGGTCAGGCCCCCGGCTTCGGCCAAGGCATCGAGTACCGATACCTGATTCTGGAATTCAAATCGGCCTGGCTGCTCGACCTCGCCGAGTACAGACACCTGGTAGCTGTGCACTTCGTCGACGACGACAACGACTTCTCCCGGAATGATGTTGATGTACTTGTTCAGCGCTTCCTCCATCACGGTTTGCAACTCGGTGGGGGTGAGACCTACTGCGTAGATATCGCCGATCAACGAATATGAGAGGCGCCCATCGGGTCTCACTGTCACTGTTCGGCTCAGGTCCTGCCTGTTCCACACGCTGATGGAAAGGACGTCCGAAGGACCTATGAGGTATTCCATGACCTGGGCTTCCTGCATCTGGTACACGTCCGTACCAAACAGTCGCGGATCTTCCTCGACGTTGCCTGACGCGCAACCCAGTGCAAAAAGCATTGTCGACAGCGCGAGCGCAATCTTCGATGCCCGAGTCGTGGATTCGGACTGCCGCTGCACAACCCGAGCGTCAAAAGTGCGTGTCTGCATGTGATCCTGTGTGCCTCGCATAGTGTTATCTGGCCTCTACGTCGCGGGTTCTCGGAAACGTCAGGATGAACCCCAACATCGCCAAACTTCTGGTTGTACTACTCGTTGTTCCGTCATTGAAGTCGACCTCCTGCTGGTTCAGGTCGTACGAGGCCGTCAGCGACAGGGCATTGTTGATCCGGTACTCGGCGTGCATGCCCATGCCGTAGATGTCCACATCAGAGTTGTTCTGCGAGAGCTTTGCGTAGTCGGGTCTCAAAGTTGCCGCGAAATTGGCGCCAATGCGATATTGCAGCGTCGCCGACACGGTCTGGCTCTCGACTCTGCCGATCTGGCCAAGCACGGTGGTTTCATTTCGCTCGTAACCCAGTTGTAGCTCACCATTCGCATACTGATGCCGGATCGACATTTCCACGAATGGCTCTACCGAGTCGTCGTAAATGCGTGGCCCTACGCTGCCGGCAACGCTGGTACGTGCGGAGAATTGGTGATCGAAGCCGATCCATGGAGTGTGCGAATCCTGCGCGCTCACAGTTATGTTATTCAGCGAATCCCGCCCCAGGTCAAATTCGAAGCGACGGTAGACATAGCCGTACGTAAGCGCGTTCACATCTGATAAACGCGTCTCAAAATCCACTTCTGCTATCTGTGTATCGCTTTCCAACGTGTCGGCTAGCCTGTCGTGAGTCACAGTTAACGCTGTAGAGGCAGTGGTGGTTGGCGTGACCTCGTATTGTATGGATGGATGGAACAGAAGCCGCTCCGCGGACGCGCGCCCGAGCAGCAGGCCGGGGACAACAACGCTCGCTCCGAGGTTAATATCGGTCGGGGTGTTTGTGAGGGTGTAAGAGACGTCGGCGGCGAGCAGAAGTTTCGCATTGACGCCATACGCAATCTCGGCGTCGGCAAAGCGGCGCGCAATATTCGAATCAAGCGCCGAGAACTCATCATATGCCTCGCCGTCGAAGCGGTAACTGACGCTCCAGTCAACGCGCGCTGACTCGTACCCGCCCTCGATCGCTGGGCTAACCCGGGTGAATGTATCGGATTCGGCGTTGTCGGCCGTGAAGAATAAATTGTCATCGTATGCCTTCAAGACGGCGACGGATGGTGTCACGTAGTACTGCGCCTGCGCGCGAACCCCTGACGTGCCGGTGCCGGTTATCAATACGAGTACGATGAAACTCCAGCGGAGTAATTCTGACGGCGGGCGCATGAGTTCGCCTTTAGGGTGTAAAGTCATATTTGCTCCTTGCGAC
>JBEGWB010000166.1:0-5142 GCA_041178065.1 Pseudomonadota bacterium
AAGACTTACGGGGTGCACTACACGGATCCGGTGACAACCTTGCCCGAGGATTATCGTCTCGACATCTGCCTGTCGGTCGACAGGCCCGTCGCCGAAAACCCGCAGGGCGTCGTCACCAAAGTCATCCCCGGCGGCCGCTGCGCCTGCGTGCGCCATGTCGGGTCCCGCCACGACATTCATCCGGCCGAATGGCTGTACCGCGAATGGTTGCCGCAGAGTGGCGAGGAACTGCGCGACTACCCGATCTACTTTCACTATGTGAATGTCGGGTCCGACGTGAAGGAACACGAAATGATTACCGACGTATACCTTCCCTTGAAGTAGTCGCCGTCACGTTGCCGCCTTCTACGTAGCGGCGCCATTCAGAACGCGTCAGCTGGAATACCGCGGTGTTCCAGCTGCGGCCCTTGAAACTGCGCGCAGCTACATGCTCCTCGGTGAGCCGCAGGCCCAGCGCGCGGCACAGGCGAACAGCGGCGAGATTCTCTGGAATCGTTTCCGCGTAGATCTGTTCGAGCTGCAGTTCGCGAAAGCCAAAGTCGAGCAGCGCCATTCCGGCCTCACGGGCAAATCCGGAGCCTTGCCACGCACGGCCGAGTTCGCAGCCAATCGAGGCCTCACCGGGCCGCTCAATCCGCACTCCGCAGGAACCGATCAGTGTTTTGTCACGCAGGGCAATCCCGAGCTGAAACTTGAGGCGTGGCGTGGCGCGCGCCTGGTCGATGAAGAGTTGCAGTAACTCGGCGGCTTTGGTTTCGGTAGATTCTTCCTCGCTGCTGAAGCGCAGGAATTTCGTGTCGCTACGCAGGGCTACGTATGCGGCGAGGTCGGCGGCCTCGAAGTCACGCAGCACGAGGTTGGGTGTCGTCAGTGGCTGCATGGCGAAGGACGGCGGGGCCAGCGCTCGCTGGCCCCGCAGGCGTGCTTATTCCACAAGGGCGGCGCGGGTGATCATCGTGGGCTTTGTTTCAAGCTCGTCGAGATAGGCGCCGCCGTCGGTCCACAGACGGCCCTGGTCGAGACCGTTGCCGGGATCGCCGGCGACGACGAAGGCATCAACGATCTCCATGCCACTGACTACCTTGCCGAACACCGTGAAGTTGTACTGCGGCGCTGCGAGCTGGTTGTTCTCCACGTAGTTGATGAATACCTGCGTCGAATTGCTGTTGGGGCCCGCCTTCGCAAACGCGAGCGTGCCACGCTCGAGCGCGAAGAAGGTCGGGTCGTCGTTGAACTTGTTCATCTCCCAGGCCTTGTACGGTTCGCGCCAGTTGATGCCGAACTGCGCGACGAAACCGGGCACCACGCGCGATACCGGCGTGTTGTCGTAGAAGCCGGATTCCACCAGCTCGATGAAGCGTTGCACGGCGTTGGGCGCGGCTTCCGGGTAGATCTCGACGAGGACTTCGCCGGCATCAGTCAGCAGGCTGATCGTGGTCTTTTGCGTCAGCACCGGCGCGTCCACGCCGGGCAGTGGCACCAGGCTGTGTTCGATCGGCTGGGTGGATGGCTCGGTTTCCGCGCTGGGCGCGGGTGTCGCCGTGACGGGTTCGGCGACCTCGCGTGTAGTGACGACGGTGTCACTGTTCTGGGTGGTATCGACTGGTGTTTCCTGGCCGCAGCCGGCCAGGGTCAAGGCCAGGATCAGCGCAGTGGGACGAACGAAAACAGTAGAGGACATGTACGACTCCGGTAATGATGCGGCCCTGGGGTGCAGGGCCCGACAGGATGCAAAAAGTACCCGGAAATTGCTCTGACTGCCATGGTTGCCCAACCCGGGCTGCCGTGGGGGAGTATTCGGGCGGGGACTGTCCGCAACTTGCACGGGATTAGTTAGCATACTTATAATATGCCAACTACCTGGTTCCTTCTCCCCAATGAGTGATTCCCCCAACGAGACCCTCGGCTTCGTCATCCATGACGTCGCGCGCATGATGCGCTGGGAATTCGACCGCCGCGCTGCGCACGTAGGCCTGACCCGTTCACAGTGGTCCGTGCTCGCGCACCTGTTTCGTGCCGACGGGTTGCAGCAGAAGGAACTGGCCGAGCAGATGGAAATCACCGCGATCACCTTGACGGGCCTGCTGGACCGCATGGAGCGCGATGGCTGGGTCGAGCGACGTGCGGATGCCGGCGATCGGCGCGCCAAGCGCATCTTCCTGACAGAGAAGGTCGCACCAGTCATGAAGGAGCTGCGCACAATGGCGCGCGAGGTGCGCGCGACCGCACTGCAGGGATTGAGTGAAACGGAGCAGCAGGCCCTGATGAACCTGCTACTCAAGGTGCGCGGCAACCTGAGTACGCGCTGAAGCAAACGAGGTCGACAAACATGCCATGGTTCAAGCGCCTCGGGCGCATCGCTATTTTGTGGTTGGGTCCGCTCGCGGTGATCGGGGGCGGCAGCTGGCTCTACCTGCAGGGCGGCCGTTACGTGTCGACCGACAACGCCTATCTGAAAAGCGCTGTCATCAGTATCAGCAGTGAACTGTCGGGGCGTGTCGTCGAGGTCGCTGCCGCGGACAACACGCGCGTCGAGGCGGGCCAGGTACTGCTAGCGATCGATGATGAAATCTATCGCATCCGTCTCGCCGAAGCCGAAGCCAATATCCTCAAGGTCCGCAGCAATATCGAAAGCCTGCGCGCCGACTATCTGAACAAGCAGGCCGACATCGCGAAGGCTACGGCTGAGCAGCAGCACTTTGCCGCGGAATTCGCGCGACTGAAGCGCTTGCAGGAAAGCGGCTCGGTGTCTGCGATCGCGGTCGATACCGCCGAGTACGAAGCCGTGCAGGCCGACAAGGAACTTGAGATTACGCAGCAGGCGCTCGAAGTCGTCCGGGCGCGGCTTGTGGATCCGCAGCTACCCTCCGAAGAGCATCCCGACTACAAATTCGCTCTCGCCCAGCGCGACAAGGCGGCGCTCGACCTCAGCCATATCGACGTGCGCGCGCCAATCAGCGGCGTGCTGGCAAACTTTGAGGTGAAGCCGGGCGAGATCGTCAACGCCAGCGTGCCCCTGTTCAGCCTCGTCGACGATAGTCGCATCTGGGTCGAAGCCAACTTCAAGGAAACCGATCTCACGTACCTGCGCGAAGGCCAGGACGCCACGATCGAGATCGACACCTATCCCGGGCTGCAATGGCGCGGCAAGGTGGCGACAATCACGCCGGGCACCGGCTCGGAGTTTGCGCTGTTGCCCGCGCAGAACAGTTCCGGCAACTGGGTCAAGGTCGTGCAGCGTATCGCCGTGACGCTGGAGATGGAGCAGTTGCCCGACGCGCCGCAGCTGCGCGCTGGCATGAGCGCACTCGTCAAGGTCGACACGCATCACGAGCGCAAGCCTTTCTGGACTGAGTGATGAGCGAGGCTACGCGCATCGATCCGGCGCGCAAGAAGGTCGTCACCTTTTCGGTGATGCTGGCGACAATCATCCAGGTTCTGGATACGACGATCGCCAACGTCGCGCTGCCGCACATGCAGGGCAGCCTGCTCGCCACGCAGGACCAGGTTGCCTGGGTCCTCACCTCGTACATCGTCGCGTCGGCGATCATGACTTTGCCGACGGGCTGGATGGCCGGCCGCTACGGCCGCAAGAACGTGCTGACAATCTGCGTTGCCGGCTTCACCGTCGCATCGGTCTTGTGCGGCCTTGCCACGTCACTCGACCAGATGGTGCTTTTTCGTTTGCTGCAGGGCGTGTTTGGCGCGGCGCTGGTGCCTTTATCGCAGGCGACGCTGCTCGATATCAACGAACCGAAGGATCACGGCAAGGCGATGGCCGTGTGGGGCATGGGAGTCATGCTCGGGCCGATCATCGGGCCTTCGCTCGGCGGCTACCTGACTGAGTACTACTCTTGGCGCTGGGTTTTCTTCATCAACCTGCCGCTTGGCATCATTTCGTTCATCGGCCTGATGGTGTTCCTGCCGGAGTCGCAACGCATCGAACGCCCTTTCGACAAGCTCGGCTTCCTGACGCTGAGTATTTGCATTGCCTGCCTGCAGCTGATCATGGATCGCGGCGAACAGGTGGACTGGCTGCAATCGCTCGAAATCCAGATTTATGTCGGCGTGATCATCAGCGCAGCCTGGATGTACGTCGTGCATACGCTACGCACGCCGCATCCATTTCTGTCGCCGGGCATGTTGCGCGACCGCAACCTGCAGCTGGGACTCTTCTTCATGTTTGCCGTCGGCATCATCCTGCTGGCGACGATGGCCTTGCTGCCGCCGTTCATGCAGAACCTGATGGGCTACAGCGTCATGGATGTCGGCATCACACTGGCGCCGCGCGGCTTCGGTACCTTGATGGCGATGATGGTCGTCAGCAAGGTGTCCAACCGCGTCGACGCGCGCTGGCTGGTTCTGCTCGGGCTCGGCCTCACGGCGATCGCGCTGCACATGATGACGGGCTTCTCGGTGTTCGTGCCGAAGCAGGACATCGTCGTCAGCGGTCTGGTGCAGGGCTTCGGTCTCGGCTTCGTGTTCATTCCCCTGAGCACGGTGTCGTATACGACGCTGGAACCACGCTACCGCGCGGAAGCGGCGAGTTTATTCAGCCTGATTCGCAACATGGGCAGCAGCATCGGCGTGTCGGTGGCCTTCACGCTGTTCTCGCGCAATATGCGCGTACAGCACGCCTACCTCACGGAATACGTCACTCCGTATTCCACCTGGCTGAACCTCGACGTCGCACCGGACGCGGTCGTACCCGGCAGCAATGTTGTACTCGCGGCGATCGACGGCGAAATCACGCGGCAGGCAGCAACGATCGCCTACCTCAACGATTTTTACCTGATGATGTGGGTCGTGCTGGTGCTGATGCCGCTTGTGTTCTTCATGGCCGGCGCGCCGCCGAAAGTCGTAGTCGCCAAACCAGCCTGAGCCTCAACAAAAAACCCGCCTTGCGGCGGGTTTGGGGCGGAAGCGTGAAGGATCAATCCGCGAGGGGATCCGCGCGCAGCTGGAAGTGATAGACGATCGACGTCGCGCCTTCGCCGTGTTCCATATGGAAGGGCGCGCGACTGCTGTACGTCGCCCACAGCCCACGTCCTTTCCAGCCAGCATTCGGATCGTCGATGCGACCATCGAGCCACTTCGTGTAGAAGCCGAGCGGGTAGGGCACAGTCAGCCGCACGAACTCAC
>JBEGWB010000167.1:0-6202 GCA_041178065.1 Pseudomonadota bacterium
TCGAAGTCATTCGCCGCATCCGCCGCAAGAACGAACGCATGCGCTGGGCCAATATCTCGCAGAACCGCGGCGACAATTATGTCGCGGCGTTCGGCAACCTGAGGGGCCTCAGCGGATTGCAGCAGGGGCTTGGCCTCGACATCGTGCCGACCTTCTCCGTGCAGACGCGCGAAAACCGCAGCACTGGCGACTCCGACCAGGTACTAATCACCGGCGGCGACGTGACCTATCGCATCACGCCCTCGCTGACGGCGCAGGTCACGCTCAACTCGGATTTTTCCGATGCGCCAGTGGACCAGGTGCAGAACAATCTCGGCCGGTTTTCGCTGTTCTTCCCCGAAACCCGCGACTTCTTCCTGAACGACGCCGACATCTTTCAGTTCGGCGGCCTCAACCAGGAGAACGGCATTCCCTTCTTTTCGCGCCGCATGGGTATCATCAATACTGGCGACGCGCTCGACCTGAAGTTCGGCGGCAAGATGACAGGCCGTGTCGGCAAGCTGAACCTGGGTGTCATCACGACGCACATCGAGGGCAAGCATGAGCTTGATGCGCAGGACCTGACCGTCATCCGTGCAAGCACCGGCGTGCTCGCGGAATCGCGCGTGGGCATGATCGTCACCGACGGCGATGCCAACTCCAACTTGGGCAGCCGCCTGTATGGCAGCGACTTTCAGTACCGGAACAGCAACCTGCCAGGCGGCAACGTCATTACTGGCGATGCGTGGGTGCAGAAGTCCGACAACCCCGGCGTCGAAGGTGACGACCTCGCGTACGGCCTGAAGCTCGACTATCCGAATGATCGCATACAGGCCAATGGCGTGTTCCGCGAGATCCAGTCCAACTTCGATCCGAAGCTCGGCTTCGTCAACCGCGCCGGCATTCGCCTGTGGGAAACCCAGGGCCGTTTGCGCAAGCGCTTCGGCGGCGATGATCCGCTGCGTCTCATCGACAGCGGCTGGCGCTGGACACGCATCACGGACATGAACGGCACGCTGCAGACGGAAGAGCGCATCCTCAAATTGTTCGAGCCCGCGAATCAGCAGAATGACCGCATCGAAGGCAACTGGATAAACGTGCACGAAGTGCTTGATGCGCCGTTTCAGATTTCGCGTGGCGTGATCCTGCCTGCGGGCGACTATACCTTCACGCGTCACCGCATTCGCCTGCAGGCGAGCAATGCGCGCAAGGTCAGCGGCGAGTTCCGTTATCGCTGGGGTGATTTCTGGACCGGCACGGTGAAAGAGTACGAAGGCTTCGTGGAGTGGCGGCCGTCGCCGCACTTCTTCGGCGCGGTCAATTACCAGGTCGTGCAGGCGCAGTTGCCGCAGGGCGATTTCGATTTCGCCATCACGCGCCTGAATATCGACTTCAATCTGACGCCGCGCATGACATGGCAGAACCTCGTGCAGCACAACAGCGTCAGCAAGACCCTGGGCTGGAACAGTCGGCTGCGTTGGGAAGTGCAGCCGGGCAACATCTGGTTCCTCGTGCTGAACCAGGGCTGGGAGATAGAAGAGGGTAGCTACATGCCGCTGAACACCGGCTTTACGTCCAAGGTGCGCTGGACCTTCCGGTTCTGACACTCGCCGTGCCCTGTGCCGCGCACGCCCGGGCTTACAGCATGTGCGCGCCTGTGACTGCCGAATTGCGGCCGTACCTGCGCAGCTGTCGCTCAACAGAGTGATATCGGGCGTCGCGATACAGCGTTTGAAGTAGATATAAGGCTGCTCGCGGAAGCGCCGCAATCGTCGGCGGGCACTGCCTCCCATGCTATAGTTGCGCCCGTTTTTTCCAATACACGGTTCAGCTATGTCCAGCATCTTCACAAAAATCCTCGCCGGCGAAATGGCCGGCCATTTCGTCTGGAAGGACGAGGTCTGCTTCGCAATCATGACTATCCAGCCGATTCGCGCGGGACACCTCATCGTCATTCCTAACCAGGAGGTCAACCACTGGGATGATATGGCCCCGGCTACCGCCGCGCATGTGATGCAGGTCGCGCAACAGATCGCGAAGGGCATCAAGGCAGTGATTCCCTGCAAGCGTGTCGGCGTTACAGTTATTGGCCTCGAAGTACCGCATGCGCACGTGCACCTGATCCCCATCGATAATCTGATGGACATGGACTTCAAGCTGGCCCACGCGCTGCCGCAGGAAGCGCTGGCGGCGACTGCGGCAAGCATCCGCGCCGCGCTCGTCGAGCTCGGACACCAGCCGCCAGCGCGTCCGGGTTCATGACACCGGACAACGAGGTCAGGGATACGCTTTACCAGCAGGAAGGGCCGGTGACCGATTTCGTGTTTGACGAACGCGTCGCTGCCGTATTCAGCGACATGATCAATCGCTCGGTGCCTGGTTACGGCACGATCATCGCAATGATCGGCACGCTCGCCGAGCGCTACGCGCAACCTGCTTCACTGTGCTACGACCTTGGTTGCTCGCTCGGCGGCGCAACACTGGCGATGCGCCGGCAAATCACCGCGCCTGACTGCAGCATCGTTGCCATCGATAACTCGCCGGCGATGATCGCGCGTTGCGCGGAGATCATCGGGCGTGAAACGAGCGGTACGCCGGTTGCGCTACGCTGCGCCGACATTCTCGACGCCGAGATCCGCGACGCCTCGTTTGTGGTGCTGAACTTCACGCTGCAATTCATCGAGCCAGGCCGGCGCGCGGCGCTGATGCGCAGGATTTACGCGGGCATGAAGCCGGGCGGCATGCTGGTGCTCTCGGAAAAAATCCATTTCGAGGACCCGGCACTGAACGCGCTCTTCATCGACTTGCATCATCGCTTCAAGGAGCAGAACGGCTACACGCGCACCGAGATCAGCCGCAAGCGCGCAGCGATCGAAAATGTGCTGCTGCCGGAAACCCTGCGCGCGCATGAAGCGCGCATTCGCGCAGCCGGCTTCAGCAGCTTTGCCGTGTGGTTCCAGTGCTTCAACTTTGCCTCTATGGTGGCGGTCAAGTGAGCGCTTCCGCGTTATTGCTGCCCGATTATTCAGCTTTGCGCACGCAGCTTGCCGGCATGCCGCGACTTGCGCCGCTCGCGGCGAAGTTGCCGCTGGATTTCGGCAGCACGACCCGTCACGGCGACTTTCCGCGCTGGCTTGCCGCCTTGCGTGAACTGCCACAACTGCAACCCGCCAGCGTCGACCTGCGGGCCGGCGTGCGTATCGGCGAGGCCGCGCAATTGTCAGCCGCGCAGCGCGACAGCTTGCGCACGGCGCTGATGGGCCTGCACCCATGGCGCAAGGGACCGCTGGACTTGTTCGGCCTGCTCATCGATACCGAGTGGCGTTCCGACTGGAAGTGGGAGCGCATCGCGCCGCACATTGAGCCGCTCCAGGGGCGCACGGTGCTGGATGTCGGCTGTGGCAACGGGTACCACTGCTGGCGCATGGCCGGGGCGGGCGCTGCCTTCGTACTCGGCATCGACCCCCACCTGCTCTACACGCTGCAGTACTGGGCGGTGCGGCAATTCCTCCGCGCGCCGGCCGTGCATGTGGCGCCGCTCGCGCTGGAAGATCTGCCCGACGACCTGCAGGCTTTCGATACCGTGTTCTCGATGGGCGTTCTGTATCACCGCCGCTCGCCTTTTGATCATCTGCTGAGCCTGCGTTCCTGTCTCCGGCCGGGCGGACAACTGGTGCTGGAAACCCTGATCATCGACGGCGGGGACCACACAGCCCTGGTGCCACCACAACGTTACGCTCGAATGCCAAACGTGTGGTTTATTCCCACCTGTAACACTCTTGCTGCATGGATTGAGAAGTCTGGTTACAGTGATGTCACTTTGATTGACGTAACTGCTACTACCACCCAAGAACAACGCCCCACCGCCTGGATGACCTTCGAGTCACTTGCAGAGGCCCTCGACCCGCAGGATCCGAGCCGTACCGTTGAAGGCCACCCGGCACCGAAACGGGCGGTTTTCGTAGCTCGAAAGGTCTCGTAGCCGACCCTTCGTGTCGGGGTCCGGGCGCGAACCATGCTGGGCCCCGACCTGCCTCATACGGAACTGATTGTTCTCATTTCCAACTATTTCGACGCCGCCGAGCGGACTGGTGCGGCGATTGCATACGCCCCCTCACTTCTCCTGTATTCCGGCAGAAGGATCTACTCGCAAGAAGTTCGCGAGTTTCTACCAGTAATTTTCGGGCACGCAAGATCATGGCCAGACCGCTCCGCATCGAATACCCCAACGCGTACTACCACGTCAGCAACAAAGCTGAACCGGATCACGTGCTGTTCCCAGGCGATCAGTACTTCCAGGTATTTCTGTCCGGCGTGTTTGAAGCCGCCGCGCGTCTCAATGTCGAAGTACATTGCTGGTCGCTGTTGAAGAATGAATACCATCTGCTGGTCAAAACCCCTGAAGGCAACCTGAGTCGATTCATGCGCCAGGTTGATGGTTTGTATACGCAGAATTACCAGCGCCTGAAGCGGGCCAAGGGTTCGGTTTTCCGCTCGCGCTACAAGTCGGTACTGTTCCAGCCGGAGCGCTACCTGCTGGCGCTGTCGCGTTACCTGCACCGCCTGCCAACCAGGTATCTGGCGTGGCGCTGGTCGAGTCTGCCCGCGTACCTCGGCGGCAATGCCGCCGGCAGTGTCGGCGCGGTGAGCGTGCAGGCAGCGCTGGTACGCACTGAAGTGCTCGCGCCATTCGGCGGCGCCGCAACGCGTTATGGCGCCTATATTTCCGAAGGCAGCGATCCTGAGCTGCTGCATTTTTACCGCAAGAAAAACCAGCTCTCGATTCTGGGCGACGACAAATTTCGTGTTCGCGCGCGCGCGGCGCTGGCCCCGGCGGATACCCGCGGCGCATCCAAAGGCGCGCTTGCGCGCAAACGACCTTCGCTGCTGAAAATCGTTAGCGTCGTCGCCGAGGAGTTCAATGTGACCAGTCGCAGTATCGTGCAGGCCGCGCGCGGACCGGGCTCGAAGAATATCCCGCGCTGGATCGCCATGTACCTCTGCCAGGAAGTGGGCGGAATCACGCTGCAGATCATTGCAAAGCATTTCGGCCTGCAGCGTTACGGCACCGTATCGACAACCATCGGCAAGCTGAAACAGGAATTGCATGAGACGCCGAAGCTGCACCTGACGATCCAGAAACTCCGCAAGCAACTGACAGACAACTAAGCCCGTCAACGTTCCCCAGGCAACTCCTGCCCCGATCAGGTTGTACGGGGCGGGCGTAGCTTCCCCACCAGCCCATGCCGGGCTGCACCTTTCCCGCTATACTTCGGCAAATCCTTCCCCGGATACGACGATTCCATGAATTCCCCGAGACCTGCCCCCGGCCACGACCGCTCAGTCGATCTGCGCGTGTTCCTCGATGTGCTGGTAGGCGGTGGGCATATCACGAAGGACGTCATGGAAAGCGTCATCGACAGCCGGCGCGGCGAAGCGCCGAACAAGATGCATCCACTGGCATGGATTGCCGAGCAGAACCTGGACGACGCGAAAAATCCTGGCAAGAAACTCGACATCGAAACGCTGACGCACAAGCTCGCCACGCTCGCTGGCCAGCCCTACTACCGCGTCGATCCGCTGACGATCGACGCCGCGAAAGTCACGAATGTCATGTCGCAGGCCTTCAGCCAGCGCCACCGGATCATGGCCGTGGAAGTCACGCCGAGCGAAGTCGTCATCGCCTCGGCCGAGCCCTTCATCACGTCGTGGGAAGCCGATCTGTCGCACATCCTGCGCAAACCGATTCGCCGCGTCGTCGCCAATCCGCTGGAACTGCAGCGCCTCGGCACCGAGCTTTATCGCCTGTCGCGCTCGATCAACTATGCAAGTTCCAAAGGCTCGAGCAAGGCGCCTGGCCTCGGCAATCTCGAGCAGATGCTGGAGATCGGCAAGGGCAAGGATCCAGAAGCAAACGATCAGCACGTCGTCAGTATTGTCGACTGGCTGTTGCAGTACGCCTTCGACCAGCGCGCCAGCGATATTCACATCGAGCCACGCCGGGACATCGGCAACGTGCGCTTCCGCATCGATGGCGTGATGTACACCGTTTACCAGATGCCGATGAACGTTTTGTCGGCCGTGACCAGCCGCGTCAAGGCCATCGGCCGCATGAATGTTGCCGAAAAGCGTCGCCCGCAGGATGGTCGCCTCAAGACCAAGAGCCCCGAAGGCAACGAAGTGGAGCTGCGCCTGTCGACGATGCCGACCGCGTTCGGTGAAA
>JBEGWB010000168.1:0-12401 GCA_041178065.1 Pseudomonadota bacterium
CTGCGCAAGGACAACGGACTGGTGCGCGACGTGTTCCACACGCGCCACATGCGCACGCTGACTGGCAACATGGGCATCGGCCACGTGCGTTATCCCACGGCCGGCAGCTCGGGTCCCGCGCAGGCGCAGCCGCTGTACGTGAATTCTCCCTACGGCATTGCGCTGGCGCACAATGGCAACCTCACCAATCATGAGGAACTGTCCGCCGACATCTTCCGCGACGACCTGCGTCACCTCAACACCGACTCCGATTCCGAAGTACTGCTCAACATCTTTGCGCACGAGCTGCAGACGCTGAACAAGATGAAGCCCACCCCGGATGACATCTTCGAAGCCGTGCGTGGCGTCCATCGCCGCTGCCGCGGCGCCTATGCCGTCGTCGTCATGATCGTTGGTTACGGCATACTCGGCTTCCGCGACAAGCATGGGATTCGTCCGCTCGTGTATGGCCGCAAGCGCGCACGCAAGGGTTACGAGCACATGCTCGCCTCCGAGAGCGTTGCGCTCGACTCGCAGGATTTCAAGCTGGTGGGCGACGTCGCGCCGGGCGAGGCGATCTGGATCGATGTCGACGGCAATGTCGAAACGCGCCAGTGCGCACCAGACAGCAAACTGACGCCCTGCATCTTCGAGCACGTGTATTTCGCGCGCCCCGATTCAATGATCGATGGCGTGTCGGTGTACAAGTCGCGGCTGCGCATGGGCGAAAAGCTGGCTCAAAAGATCATTCGCGAACGCCCGAACCACGACATCGACGTCGTTATCCCGATCCCCGATACCTCGCGCACCGCGGGCGTCGAACTGGCGAATGCACTTGGCGTCAAGTTCCGCGAAGGCTTCGTCAAGAACCGTTACATAGGCCGTACCTTCATCATGCCCGGCCAGAGCCAGCGCAAGAAATCGGTCAAGCAGAAGCTCAATGCGATTCCGCTCGAATTCCAGGACAAGAACGTACTGCTGGTGGATGACTCCATCGTCCGCGGCACGACCTGCAAGCAGATCATCGAGATGGCGCGTGAAGCCGGCGCGCGCAAGGTCTACTTCTGTTCCGCCTCGCCGCCGGTCCAGCATCCGAACGTCTACGGCATCGACATGCCGGCTGTCAGCGAACTGATCGCGCACGGCAAGACGGTGCAGCAAGTGCAGGAACTGATCGGCGCCGACTGGCTCGTGTTCCAGGACCTCAAGGATCTCGTCGCTTCCTGCGCGGAAGGCAGCATCCTGCCGATGGATTTCGAATGCTCGGTGTTCGACGGCACCTATGTCACGAACGACGTCAGCCCCGAATACCTGGCACGGCTCGAAGGGCGCCGCAACGACCTTGCGAAACGCAAGCAGACCGAGTTCGAAGTGCATAGCGAAAGCAACGTCAACGGCGACGAAGACGAAGGCCAGGTCAGCCTGCACAGCAACGGCTAGTCAACAGGAATGCAACGCGGGGCAAACTATGGGCGTGGCAATGCCGACGGGCATGCAGGCGAAAGTGCAGGAGGCCGTCGCGGAAATTGGCAAGGTCGTGCTCGGCAAGGACAAGCAGATCCGCCTTGCACTGTGCTGTCTCTTTGCTGGCGGTCACCTGCTGCTGGAAGACAAGCCCGGCATGGGCAAGACCACGCTGTCGCAGGCGCTGGCACTGAGCTTCGGGCTGCAATATAGCCGCATCCAGTTCACGAGCGATCTTCTGCCGGCCGATATCCTCGGGGTGTCGGTTTACGACCAGGCGACCCATGGCTTCTCCTTTCACAAGGGGCCGATCTTCAACAACCTGATCCTCGCCGACGAAATCAACCGCACGACGCCCAAAACCCAGAGCGCGCTGCTTGAGGCGATGGAAGAGGGCCGCGTTTCCATCGACGGCGTAACGCACACCTTGCCGCATCCGTTCTTCGTCATCGCGACGCAGAATCCCGTCACGTTCTCGGGTACCTATCCGCTGCCCGAATCGCAGCTCGACCGCTTTTTGATGCGCCTCGCGATCGGGTATCCCGACCCGGCCGCCGAGCGCAAGCTGCTCGTCAACACGGACCAGCGCGCAAACCTGCGCCATATCCGCCAGTGCCTCAGCCCGCAGGACGTGCAGAACACTCAGGCGGCGATCGCTACGGTGCATGCAACCGACACGCTGCTCGACTATGTGCAGCGCCTCGTCGCTTACACGCGCCAGGACGATCGCTTCTCGTTCGGCCTGTCGCCGCGCGGTGCGCAGGCGCTGATGCGGGCCGCGCGCACCTGGGCCTTCATGCATGATCGCAATCACGTGCTGCCGGAAGACGTACAGGTCGTATTGCCAGCCGTCGTCGATCACAGGCTACGCTCGGTCGGTGACAGTTCCGGCCGCAGCGCAGAAGCCTACTCACAGCGTCTTCTTACCGAAGTCGACGTCTTTTAACTTACGAGCGAGAGCGTCATGCAGCTGAACGCCGGAACCGCAGAAGCGCGTGGATGGCGCCTGCAAGCCCTCGCGGCCTGGCGCGCTCACTTCGACAGCTGGGTCGTGCGGCGCATCCCGCCGGCGCGCAACATCGTGCTTGGCCTCAACAACATCTTCATCATTCCGAACCGGCAGGGCCTCGGCTTCCTGTTCGTACTCGGGCTGATGTTCATCGGCGCCGTCAACTATGAGGCGAGCCTTGCCTTTGCGCTGGTGTTTTTGCTGCTCGGCATGTTCGTGTTGTCGATCTTCTACACCTTTCGCAACCTGTTGGGACTGCATGTCACGGCCGTGCCCGGCGCGCCGGTATTCGCAGGCGAAAAGGCGGAGATCACGGTGATCCTGAACCGGCACGGCAGCCGCAGCTTCGAGAACGTGCAGGTCGCCTTTCCTGACACGCGCGCGCAGGTGATCGACCTGCTCGAGCACAACGAGGTGCGTGTAAGCCTGTTTGCGCCAGCGCTGCGACGTGGCCGCCTTAGCCCAGGGCGGCTCCTCATCGACACGACCTTTCCTTTTGGTACCTGTCGCGCCTGGTCGCATGTCGACCTCGACTTCACCTTTCTCGTCTATCCGCGCCCGGTTGAATGCGACATCGACTGGCTGCTGGCCAGCCAGCTGCAGAGCGGCAACACCACGATCACGCGGGGCAACGACGACTTTCACAGCCTGCGCGAATACCAGCGCGGTGATTCGCTTAAGCACGTTGCCTGGAAAGTGCTGGCGCGCGGACAGGGCATGTACACGAAGGAGTATTCGAGCAATGTCGACAGCCGCATCTGGCTGCGCTGGGACATGTTTCCGGACATCGGCACGGAGGAGCGCCTGTCGCGGCTGTGCTACTGCGTGCTGAAACTCGACACCGCCGGCCTCGACTACGGCCTCGAGTTGCCCGGGGTCAAAATGCTGCCGGCGAAGGGTGGCCTGCATTACGCGCGCGTACTCGAAACGCTCGCGCTATACCGGCTGGGAGCCTGAGCGATGGCGAAGCAGAAGAAGGCCACAGGGTCCGCGACGGCTGCGCTCGATCACTACCAGATCCCGCGCATGACTTTCTTGTGGCTGCTGGCCGCGCTGGTCTCGGTAATCCTGCCGCATATTGGCCGCATGCCGTTATGGCTGACCCTGACCTGCGTGCTGTGCATCGCGGGTCGCATGCTGATCCACCAGGGGCGCATGTCGCAGCCTGGTACGAAGACCAAGTTCGTGCTCGTCGCGTTGATGGTGCTGCTCGTGCCGATGCAGTTCGGCCGCGATATTTTTTCGACTGACGCGACCGTCGGCTTGCTGCTCGTCGGCATCACGCTGAAACTGCTGGAAATGCGCCAAAAGCGCGACGTGCTGCTGGTGATGTACCTCTGCTATTTCACTGTAGTCGCGGAGTTTATCTACTCGCAGTCGATTCCGATTGCCGTGTACATGGGCTTCTGCGTACTGCTTATCACGTCGGCGCTGATGTCGCTTAACCAGACACACGACGCGCAGCGGCCCTTGCGTACCTTGAAGATCTCGGCGGTGATCCTGCTGCAAAGCGTTCCACTGATGCTCGCCTTCTTCCTGCTCTTCCCCCGCATCAGTCCACTGTGGTCGGTACCCCTGCAGAGCAACACGGCGCGTACTGGCCTCAGCGACAACATGTCGCCCGGCGACATCGGCGACCTCGCGCGCTCCGCCGACGTTGCGTTTCGCGTGCTGTTCAACGGCGAGGCGCCACCATATCCACAACTCTACTGGCGCGCCCTGACGCTCGACGACTTCGACGGACGCGAGTGGAGCCGTGGTTTGATGACTAACGAAGCGCGTCAATACATGGGCGCCACGCCCAACGAGATGCGGACATGGTTCGAGGACATCGAATACAGCGGCGATCCGGTCGAGTACAACGTGATCATGGAGCCGACCTCCCGCAACTGGATCTACACCTTGCAAGTGCCGCGTTTCGCCGACGACCGGATGTTCATGCGCCGGGACTTCCAGCTGGAAAGCGCACGGGGCATTACGCAGCGTTATACCTACGACGCGCGCTCGTGGCTGCAACACCGCCTCGACGCCGGTGGCATGAACCCGGACCTGCGCGCGCGCTACCTGCGGCTGCCGGGTGACGCCAACGCGCGTGCACGGCAGTTTGCCCAGGACCTGCGCGCGCAGCATGTCGATGACGACCAGGGCTATGTCAATGCCGTGCTGGCCCACTTCCGCAACGAAGAATTTTTCTACACGCTGACGCCGGCGCAGCTGGGCGCCGATCCCGTCGATGAATTCCTGTTCGACTCACGCGAGGGCTTCTGCGAGCACTTCGCCAGCAGCTTCACCTTCCTGATGCGCGCCGCGCGCATTCCAGCGCGCGTCGTCACCGGGTACCAGGGTGGCGAGTTCAATCCTTACGACGGCACTCTGACGATCCGCCAGTACGATGCGCACGCCTGGTCGGAAGTGTGGCTGCCGGGGCAGGGCTGGACGCGTGTCGATCCCACCGCCGCCGTCGCGCCGGAGCGCATCGAGCAAGGCAGCGACCTGACGCTGCAGCAGGAAGAGAGTTTCATGGGCGACGAGGTGTTCACGCTGATGCAGTTCCGCGATAGTCGTCTGTTGAACGACCTGCGCCTGCGTCTCGAAATGATGGACTATGCGTGGAACCGTTTCGTCCTGAACTACGACCAGGACGCGCAGTTCCGGCTGTTCAACAGCGTTCTCGGTGAAGTGACGCGGACGAAGATCGTGCTAACGGTGATCGGCTTCATGGCGCTCGTCACGCTGTTCGTCGGCATCACGGTGTTCCGCAAGCCAGCGATCAATCCGCGTCCGCCGGCAACGCAGCAGTACCTGCGCTTCTGCGATTATCTCGGCAAACTCGGGTTTGCGCGCAAGCCTGGTGAGACGCCTCTGCAATACCTCGAACGCGTATGCGCGGCAAATCCGCAGTGGCGCGACGAGTTCAAGGCAGTCACCGACGCGTACATCGACCTCGCCTTCGTCCGCAACGAAACGGATCCGGAGAAGTTGAAGCAATTACGGCGGCGGGTGCGCAATTTTCGGGTGATGAATTAGCCGGTGGCGAACGTAGGCCAGTGTTCCGGACGCCCACCTCGGCGTCAGCGCCGGGGCACGGACCGGTGCTGCGTTGCCGGGACCGTAGACGCACATCCATGTGCACTTCGCCTCGGGCCATCCATGGCCCGAGGCGAAGTGCGCCATGGATGGGCGTCTACGTCCCCGGCAAAGCACTACCGGTCCCGGCCCCCCGCACTGAACTAACGGTGGGCGTCCGGAAATTGCGCTGAGATCCACGCGATTCCAGTACGAACCTGTTCTGAAACTTTAGAGAGCACCTTATGCAAACGATCCCGCTAGGCCGCTACCGGCACTACAAAGGCAAGGACTACAGTGTCGTCGGCTTTGCGCGGCATTCGGAGACTGAAGAAACGATGGTGCTGTACGTGCCGCTGTATGGCGAAGGCGGATACTGGGTGCGGCCGCTCGCCATGTTCACTGAAACGGTCACGCATGAAGGTCGGCAGATGCCGCGCTTCAGGCTTGTCGAGGCATAGCGCCGGCACATGCGCATTGTTCTCGCCCCCATGGAGGGGCTCGCCGATGTTCACCTCCGCCGCCAGATCACCGCACAGGGCGGCTTCGACTGGGTGGTATCCGAATTCGTGCGCGTGCTCGACCACACCTATCCTGACAAAGTGTTTCACGCCATCTGTCCTGAACTGCTCAATGGCGGCCGCACCGAATCCGGCACGCCAGTGCGCGTGCAGTTGCTGGGCAACCACCTCGAGGCGATGGCAAGCAATGCCCAGCGCGCCGTAGCACTGGGCTCGCATGGCATCGATATCAATTTCGGCTGTCCCAGCAAGACCGTTAACCGCAGCCGCGGTGGCGCCGTGTTGCTGAAGGAGCCCGATACGCTGTATCGCATCGTGCAGGCGATCCGCCAGGCACTGCCCGCATCGGTTGTCGTCTCCGCGAAGATGCGCCTGGGTTATGACGACACGGCGCTGATGCTCGATAACGCCGCGGCGATCGAGGCGGGCGGCGCCAACGAACTCACGGTACATGCGCGCACCCGCCTGCAGCGCTACATCCCCCCAGCGCACTGGGACGAGCTCGGCCGGATCAGGGCGCACATCAGGATCCCGCTGATCGCCAACGGGGATGTTTATTCAGTCGCCGACTATCACCGCTGCGTGGCGCTGTCAGGCACCGTGGACGTCATGCTGGGCCGCGGCGCAGTGCGGCTGCCCACGCTTGCCACGCAGATACGCGCGAACCGGGCAGCGCAGGGCCAATGGTCGAGCACCGGCATTCTGCTCAACCGCTTCTGGCAGGAGATCAGCCAGGCGCGCTCGGCTGTCGACAGTATGGGACGGGTAAAGCAATGGGTGAATTTCCTGCGCCAGACGCATCCCGAAGCCGAAGCCCTGTGGCATGTCATTCGTGAAGAGAAGAACGCGCACAAGATGAATGCCGTGCTGAGCGGGCTCATCCAGCACGCCGACTAGTCCTGCGCGCAGGGCGCCAGTGCAGGGGGCAGGCGGCGAGCGCTATTGACCGTCGAAGGCAGCTTTCAGTTCATCGAGCCAGGCCAGCGCGTTGCCATCGCTCGGCGCGCGCCAGTCGCCGCGCGGGCTCAGCGCGCCGCCGCCCGATACCTTCGGCGAATTCGGGATTGCGCTGCGCTTGTACTGCGCCAGCTTGAAGAAGCGGAAGCAGAAGAGTTCCAGCCATTTCCTGATCGTCGGTAAATCGTACGCGCGCTTCAGGGCATCGGGATAGCCGGCGGGCCACAGGCCTGCTTGCGCATCCTTCCACGCTTCGTGTGCGAGGTAAGCGACCTTCGATGGCGGCTGGCCCTGCCGCAGTATGTGATACAGGAAGAAGTCATGCAGTTCATACGGACCAATGTGTCCTTCGGTCGACTGCATGTTACCGCTGGCATCGGCGGGAACGAGTTCGGGCGACACCTTCGTATCGAGAATGGACTGCAACACTGCGTTGGTCGCCGCATCGAATTGCCGCGTTGCGATCACCCAGCGCAGCAGGTACTGCATCAGCGTTTTCGGCACGCCGGCATTCACGCCGTAGTGGCTCATGTGATCGCCGACGCCATAGGTCGACCAGCCAAGCGCGGTTTCACTGAGGTCGCTGGTGCCGACGACGAACCCCCCATGCTGGCTGGCGAGGCGGAACAGATAGTCGGTGCGCAAGCCGGCCTGCACGTTTTCAAAAGTGACGTCGTGCACGGGCTGTCCGCTGGCGAAAGGATGGCCCATGTCGGCGAGCATGCGCTGCGCCGCCGGGCGAATGTCGATCTCCGCGCCGCTGATACCAAGCGCGTTCATCAGCGCCCATGCATTGTTCTTCGTATGCTGGCCCGTGGCGAAGCCCGGCATCGTGAAGCCAAGAATCCGGGAGCGTTCGATGCCGAGCGTGTCGCAGGCTTTGGCGGCGACGATCAGCGCGTGCGTCGAATCGAGTCCGCCCGACACGCCGATGATGAAGTTCGTGCCGCTCGTGGATTTGAAGCGGCGCACGAGTCCCTGCACCTGGATGTTGAAGGCTTCGTAGCAATCCTGGTCAAGTTGCTCGGGCCGGTCGGGCACGTAGGGAAAGCGCCGAATGCGCCGACGCAGTCCGCGCTCGGCGCAATGCGGCGCGTGCGCGAAACAAACTTTGCGAAAATACGTTTCGGGATTTCCGCTGGCGCGGGCGCAATCGTCGAAGGTGCCGTTGCGCATCCGCTCGAGGCGCAGGCGTTGCACATCAATGTCGGCGATGGCCAGTTCGGCATCGAAGTCGAAGCGACCGGTTTCCGCCAGCAGCTCGCCCATCTCGTGGATCGAGCCCTGGCCATCCCAGGCGAGATCGGTAGTGCTTTCCCCGGGCCCGGCGGCGGAGAACACGTAGCCCGCGAGGCAGCGGCCGGACTGGCTCGCACACAGCAATTTGCGTTCATCCGCCTTGCCGATCGTGATGTTCGATGCCGACAGGTTCGTCAGGATCAGCGCGCCAGCCAGCGCGGCCTGTGTCGATGGCGGCAGCGGCGCCCAGAAGTCCTCGCATATCTCGACGTGAAAAATGCAATCGGGAAGATCCACTGCGGCGAAGATCAGGTCAGTGCCGAAGGGCGCCGTCTGGCGCGCGACATCGATCTCGAGGCCGGCGAGCCCGATGCCGCTCGCGAACCAGCGCTTCTCGTAATATTCGCGGTAATTGGGCAAGAAAGACTTGGCGACGACGCCGAGAATTTTGCCGCGCGCGATCACCAGCGCGGTGTTGTACAGCCGCCCATTGCGCCGCAGCGGCGCACCCACGATCAACACCGGATTCAGTTCGCGGCCTTGCGCGCAGAGCCGCGTGATGCCTGCTTCGACCTGGTCCAGCATGGCGTCCTGCAAAAACAGGTCGTCGATTGCGTACGACGACAGATTCAGTTCGGGAAACACCACGAGATCGACACTGGCAGCGTCGGCTTGCCGTGCGAGCTGCAGGGTTTCCTCGACGTTGAACGCAACATCGCCGGTCGATGCGCGCGGGCTGGCCGCGGCGACGCGCACAAAACCGTGGCGATGAAAGGCGCCGAAGGGCGCCGTGGTAGACGCATTCCCTGCGGGCATCTACAGCATCTCCGTCATCATGCGCATACCGACCTTCAGCGTTTCGATGCGCACTGCGCCGCGTCCGATCGCGCCGAAATGCGCTTCGTGATGCTGCGTCGGGCGGCCCGCACGCGCGCAGCCGAGATGCACGAGTCCCGGCTCGTCGCCAGCGTCGGCGAAGCCGGTGACGGACAGTGCAATGTCGGCGTGTGAGCGCTCCAGCGCACCCTCGGCCATGGCGATGGCCACTTCCCGGGAAACCACGCCCTTCGCCCTGATCAGGTCCGCGGGAACGCCGAGCAGCTCGGTTTTGGATTCCTCGGTGTAGGTCACGAAGCCGCACGCGAAGGCATGCGCCACGCCCTTCACGTCGGTCAGCAGCGTAGCCAGCATGCCGCCTGTGCAGCTTTCCGCCGTCGCCAGCTTGAGTTCCTGTTCACAGGCGCGGGCAAGCAGCCGGTGTGTTGCCTCCTCGAGTTCCGAGGGCAGCGTGGATGAGAGGGTTTCGGTGTCATTCATGCCCTATTGGTTAGCGAGGACTGTGCCAATAGACGAGCCAGGCAATGCGGCATATTTCCCGCGGCACTCAGGCGTTGCTGCGCCGGGGATTGGAGGATACGCGCGGATGACGGAAAAACTTACTTCCGCACCGGGAAAAAACTACACAGGTCGAACTCGGTCAGCGCGCGCAGCTGCAGCGCGGCAATGCCGTACTCGGGTTTGCCGTAGTGGTGCGCGTCGGGCACGGCAACTACCGTCATGCCCGCGGCGTACGCCGCCTGCACGCCCGGGATCGAATCCTCGAAGGCAATGCAGTGCTGCGGCGCAATGCCAAGCTGGCGCGCCGTGCTGAGATATACCGCCGGATGCGGCTTGCCATGCTCCTCATCGGCGGCGGAACACAGCACGCGAAAGTAATGCGCGATGCCCAGGTGCTCGACGATCGCCCTGATCATGCCGGGCGGTGACGAGGATGCAAGGGCCAGCGGGATAGCCTTCGCGGCGAAGGCCTCGAGGACCGCGTATACGCCCGGCAAGGCCTGCCCTTCGGTGACCGCCAGCCGCTGCACTTCGGCCACGATTTCGCGCTCGACCTGCTCGATGCTCTTGCTGGTCCACGGATGCCGGCGATGATGAATGCGCACGACTTCGTCGATGCGTACGCCCGTGGTTTCGCGACAATCATCCACCGTCAGGTGCAGGCCCACGGTGGCGAACACCGTGATTTCTGCGCGATGCCACAGCGGCTCGGAATCGATCAGCAGACCATCCATGTCGAAGATCGCAGCCTGCAACATTTACGTCTTCATTTCGAGCAGTACAGGGCAATGGTCGGAACCATGCACGTCGCACAGGATGTCGACTTCCGCGACCTTGCCGAGCAGCGCGCGCGAGGCCAGGAAGTAGTCGATCCTCCAGCCCACGTTACGCTCGCGTGCACTAGCGCGCATGCTCCACCAAGAATACTTCGCGGTGTCCGGATTGAAGTGGCGCCAGGCGTCGACGAGGTCGGCGGCAAGCAGCGCGTCGATGCCGTCGATCTCCTGCTGCATGTAGCCGGCGCACCGGTTGTAGTTTTCCTTCGGCCGCGCGAGGTCGATGGGCTTGTTGGCAACATTGAGGTCGCCGCAGATGATCACCGGTTTGCGCTGTTCGAGTTTCTTGACGTAGCCAAGGAAGTCGCGATCCCAGGTCTGGCGATACTCGAGCCGCTTCAGTTCGCTGCCGGAGTTCGGCGTGTACACCGTCACGAGATACCAGTCGGGAAATTCGGCGGCGATCACGCGGCCTTCCTTGTCGTGTTCCTCCATGCCCATGTCGAAAGTCACCGCCAGCGGTGCGTCGCGGCTCAGTATCGCCGTGCTCGAATAGCCTTTCTTCAGCGCCGAGTTGGGAAAGATGTGGAAGCCCTGCAAGGGCGCCAGCGCTTCACGCACCTGGTCGGGCTGCGCCTTGGTTTCCTGCAGGCAAATGACATCCGGGCGATGTTCCAGGATTCGCAAAAAGTCTTTCTTCATGACGGCGCGCAGGCCATTCACGTTCCACGAAATCATGCGCATGAAAGCGTCCTGACAAAAAATACCGAAAGGAAATTCAATTGATCGTACTGGCGGCGTGTTGCATGAAGAAGCTGGCGCGGTCGACTGTGTCGAGCATGACTTCGCGTATGTCCTTGCCATCGGACACCAGCAGCGGTACCGACACTCCGGCCGGACCGTAACTCCACACGGAGCGGAAGAATGCCGCCATCGTGCTGACCGGCTGACGGTCGACCGACAGGATGATGTCGCCCGGTTGCAAACCCGCGCGCGCCGCGGGGCCGCCGTGGTACATGCCGACGAGGTACAGCTCCGAATCATGTTCTTCCACGAGCGTGCCGAGCCAGGGCCGGATCCTGCCGGGCTTCTGGCCGTGTAACTGCATGTACTCGAGATGCGGCATGACGAGGTCGACCGGGACGAAGAGATTGCCGGGTTCGACCGCGCCCTGCGTCGAGCGCAAGCCGAGCGCCAGTGAGCCAATGCCGCACAGGCTTCCATCGGGCGTTAGCAACGCGGCGCCGGACCAGCGCTCGTAAAGTGGCAATGTGTAAAACGCTGCGTCGAGCAGGTATTCCCAGCGACCGGCAAACTCATTGACCGAGTGCAATGCGACAGGATGCGTTTCGCGATCGCCGGCACCGAGCACACCAAGCGTATCACCGGCCTTGACGCTGCTGCCAAGTGCTGTGCCCAGATGATGCAGCCCGATCGGCGTCATTGGTTTGAGTAGCGCGAGGCCGGAATCGTAGTCCTGCGCCAGCACGATGGCTTGCGCGGTGTGGCCCTTGCGATTGGTAAGCCATACTTCGTCGGCTTCCATGACCGCATAGCCGACTGTCAGCAGCAGTCCACTTGCCGTGACCTGCACGGCATGCGCACTGCGCTCAGTGCCGAGCAGGTCGGCAGTCATGGCGCTTTTAGGCACCTTGCTGTGCAGGGACATCACGGCGTCGTACGACGGGTGGGCGAAAGGCAGGATCGTGGCAGACATCGAGACGGCGAAAACTCCTGAGGCGAACGCCGCCATTATCGCATCCTGCTTGGGGGACAGACCACTGCTGTCCGTCGAAGTCCGCGGGCTTGTTTGTGTGATTAAAGCCTGGTGCACAAGGCTCGAGCCGGTGCTGCCTGCGGGGGGACGCTCCATGCCGCTGTGCATTCCGAACGGGCCGCGGGTTGGTTTGTGTGATGAATGCCGGGTGCACAAGGCTCGAGCCGGTGCTGCCTGCGGGGGGACACTACTGCCGCTGCGCAGTAGTTGGCTCACGCCGCCGGGACGCCGCGTCACTGGATGTGGAAGGCCACGAACCAGCGAGCGGCGGCCAG
>JBEGWB010000169.1:0-8660 GCA_041178065.1 Pseudomonadota bacterium
CGGCGGGGGACTCCAGGTCGTCGTCGAGTTCATCCTCGTCATCGTCCTCTTCTTCGTCGTCGTCGAATTCTTCTTCGTCTTCGTCTTCGTATTCGTCATCGCGTCCCTGATAGCGTGTGTCCATATAGCCCGGTGGTTTGCGGGCGACTGATTCCTCTCCAAGCATAGCGTCCTCCTCGTACTCCTCATCAAGACCGTCTATGAGTTCATCATTATCATCTTCGACCTCGCGGCTGCCCTGCGGGGATTGGGATCCTTTGGCATGACGTGAGGCTGGAGAAGATGCGCGCAGGCTTTCATCAGACGCGTCCACTGATTCGGACAGGAAGTCGTCGGCCTTGAAAGATTCGATTGCCCCGCTGTCTGCGAAGACATTCGTGTGCTCAATGCGGTGTTCTTCGACATCAAGTGTATCGAGCAGCACCGGTACCGGACGCACCGCCGTATCCTCGCTGGCGCTGGCCTGGCGCGCCGCCCTGAATGCAGCCTTGCGTTTTGATTGCAGCGTACGCAGTGACGGCGGCGGTCGTTCGCCGCGATCCAGGGTGCGAGCGCCACCGTTGGGCAATTCGGAATTGGGCAGCTCGTCGCCGCTGACCGCGTCGACCGGAATGTTCCGCTCGAGCTTTACGATGACGCGTGAACGCCGCTCAATGAGTTTACGACGGACACCGTCGACCAGCACCACGAGGATGGCAACGATGAAGATGACAACAAGCCAGTCTGTCAGTTGCATGGATTGCATATCTTTCCGCGTCTACTGTCCGGAGCCTTCAGCCCCTGGGTGCCCCGCACCCAGGTCTAAAAACGGAGCCTTCAGCCCCTGGGTGCCCTGCACCCAGGTCTAAAAAGCATTACATCGCAGCCAGTTCGGCTGCCTCTTCGATATCCACGGCTACGAGTCTTGATACCCCGGGCTCGTGCATCGTGACGCCCAGCAACTGCTTGGCGCTTTCCATTGTCAGGCGGTTGTGGGTGATGAAAATGAACTGCACCATTTCCGACATTTCCCTTACCAGCGCGGCGTAACGACCGACGTTGGCATCATCAAGTGGAGCGTCAACCTCGTCAAGCATACAGAAGGGCGAGGGATTCAGCTGGAAGATCGAGAATACCAGCGCAATTGCCGTCATCGCCTTCTCACCGCCAGACAGCAGGTGGATGGTGCTGTTCTTCTTGCCTGGGGGCCGCGCCATGATCGCGACGCCAGTGTCGAGCAAGTCTTCCCCGACCATGTCGAGGTAAGCATGGCCACCGCCGAATACTTTCGGGAACAGTGCCTGGAGGCCATTGTTGATCTTGTCGAAGGTTTCCTTGAAACGTGTGCGCGTTTCCTTGTCGATCTTGCGAATCGCGTTTTGCAGTGTTTCCAGCGCGCGCTCGAGTTCGTCGTTCTGCGCATCGAGATAGATCTTGCGCTGCGACTGCACTGTGTATTCATCGATCGCCGCGAGGTTGATCGGCCCGAGGCGCTGGATGCGCGCGGCGATCTGCTCCAGGTCCTGCTCGCAGGACTGCTCGGTGCAGCCCTCGGGCAAGCTCGCCAGCATCGTTTCCGTGTCGTACTGGTTTTCGGCGAGCTGCTGCGCCAGCGCGGCACGTTTGACGGTGGCGCCTTCGATGTTCAGCCTGCGCGTGGTGAGTTCGTCGCGGACACGCTGGGCGACATCCTGGGTCTGATGACGACGCGCTTCGAGCTCGCGCAGCCCGTGCTCAATGCTGTCGACGGACGCTTTGGCCGCTGACAGGCGTTGCTCGACATCGAGGCGCGCCTCGAGCTTGCCTTCGAGCTCGAGTTTCAATTCGGGCAATGGATCGTCGAGGGATTTGAGGTTGTCCTGCAACTGCGCCTCGCGCTGCTCGAAGGACGTGACCTGTGCGTTGACGCGCGTCAGCGTGTTCTTCAGTGAGTTCAGCTGCGCGAGCAGGGTCTGGTGCCGCAGCGCGAGCTGGTGGGCCTGGTCCTTGTCGTGGCGCGCTTTCTGGCGCGCCTGGTCGAGCACACGGCGGTATTCATCCCGACTTTGCAGATGCTCTTCGCGGGCCGCATTGTCGAGCCCCATCTGGTCGAGCGCAATTTGCCAGCTGGCGCGCGACGCATTGATGTTGTTCTGTTCGATCTGTAGTTGCTTGTCGAGTTCGTCGATCTCGAGCCGCAGGCGCTTGCGCCGCTCGGTGACCTGCTCGATCTTCATCAGGCGCGCGGAACGGTCGGAGCTGATTTCGGTCAGCTGGCGGTTCACATCGCCAAGCTGCTGGATGATGGTTTCCTTGTCTTTCTCGAGACCATGCAGGGATTGCTGGCTGGCGTCGGCATCGTCCATGCGGCTCTGCACGGCTTCACGGATCTGCTCGATCTGTTCCTGCAGCGCGTTCATTTCGTCCTGGCGCTGGATGACGCCGGCTTTCTCGTCGAAGCCGCGCGCGACCTTCAGCCAGTCCGGACCGACCCATACGCCTTCGCGCGTGATGATGGACTCGCCGGCATGGAGGTTGTGGCGCAGGCCGAGTGCTTCAGCCAGCGAGTCGGCGACATAGATGCCGTACACGAGACTGACGACGGAAGGACCTGAGGTAATCTTGTCGGCGAGCGCGCGTCCGGCCATGGCTACATTCATCGTGGCGGCGGCTTCCCTGAACTTGTCATCGCGCAGCGTGAGCTGGCCGGCGCTGAAATCCTTCAGCGCATCGGCGAGCACGGCGACGTCCTCGACGCGGATCGCCTGCAAGTGCGTGCCCAGCACGGTTTCAACGGCCTGTTCCCAGCCGCTCTGCACTTTCAGGCCGTCGACCAGGCGCGGCCGGTTCGCGAGCTGCGCGTTTTCAAGCCATTTCTGGCGTTCCTTGTCCTTGCTGCCAAGCGCCTGCTGCTGCAACGCTTCAAGCGAAGCCTGGCGGCCGAGCAGTGTCTGCAGGCGGTTGCGTTCCTGGCTGAGCTGTTCGTTAGCGGCACGCAGTTGCTGGCGCGTTTGTTCGATGCGCGCGTTCAGCGCGGCACTCTGCTGCTCGAGTTCACCCTGGCGCGAGCCCAGCATGCCGAGGTTCATCTCGACAGTCGCCAGTTGTTCGGTCTCGGGATCGGTCGCCAGGGTTTCGAGTTCCTTGCCGAGACTGCTCTTGCGCGTGAGCCCACGGTCGACGATGTTTTCAAGATGATTGATGCGCTGCTGTTCGACTTCGGCGCGGCGCACGGAATTGGCCGAGTCCTGGTTGAACTGATCCCAGTCGGTTTGCCAGCGCTGCATCGCCTGCTCGGCTTCCTCGAGCGCGGCGGAGGCCAGTTCTTCCTGGGCACGGGCTTCTTCGAGGCCCGGTTCGAGGGTCGTGACTTCGTCGTCGAGCGTGGTGATCTTGTCGAGGTCGGCCTGCAGTTCGGCTTTTGCGCGCGACAAGGCCTCGCGTGTGTCATAGAGGTCGGCTTCGAGCTGCTGCTTGCGCTGGCGCTGGTATTCGATGCTCTGCTCGATGCGCGCGATCTCGCTGCCGAGGCTGTAGTAGCTGGCCTGGATTTTCTGGTACGACTCCTGGGTCTCGGATCCGGAGGCGCGATACTGCTCGATCTCGGCTTCGATGGCGCGATATTCGGCCATGCCGGCTTCGAGCGTGATTTCGAGTTCGCCGATGAGTTTCTGCGAGGTGCTGACTTCGTCGTCGAGACGCTGCCAGCGCATCGATTGCAGGCGCGCGGTCGTGTCGCGCTCTTCCTGTTTGAATTCCTTGTATTTCTCCGCGGCCTTCGCCTGGCGCTGCAGGTGTTGCAGCTGGCGTTCGAGTTCTTCGCGGATGTCCTTCAGGCGTTCGAGGTTTTCCTTCGTGCGGCTGATGCGGCTTTCGGTTTCCTTGCGACGCTCCTTGTACTTCGAGATACCGGCGGCTTCTTCGATGAAGACGCGCAGGTCTTCCGGCTTCGATTCGATGAGGCGCGACACCATGCCCTGTTCGATGATCGAGTAACTGCGAGGCCCAAGGCCGGTGCCGAGGAAGATATCGGTGATGTCGCGACGGCGACACTTCTGGCCGTTGAGCATGTAGGTCGACTGCGCATCGGTGTTGACGACGCGCTTGACGGAGATTTCGGTGAAGCCGGCGTACTCGCCCGTGATCCGGCGCTCGCTGTTGTCGAACACGAGTTCAACGGAAGCCTGGCCGACCGGCTTACGGTTGCTCGAACCGTTGAAGATGACGTCCGTCATCGCTTCGCCGCGCAGGTTCTTCGCCGAGCTCTCGCCCATCACCCAGCGCACCGCGTCGATGATGTTCGACTTGCCGCAACCGTTGGGTCCTACGATGGCGCACAGATTGCTGGGGAGGTTGACGGTGGTCGGGTCGACGAAGGACTTGAAACCTGCAAGTTTGATGCTTTTCAATCGCATTGAGTGCGAGTTTCCTGCTGTATTGGTGATCGGCTGGTGGCCGAAAAATTCAAGCAAGTGTAGCCCATAAAAATACCAAACTCATCAACAAATTTTGGGGTTTTTGAGGCAGGGAAAACCTATATTTTTCAGGCGCCTTGCAGCGACTCGCGAGTCAGTTTACCGATTGGTAAGGAAGCCCCACGTAGTTGCGCGCGATCGTGCGCAGGCCTTCGTCGGAACCGGTGAAATAATCCAGCTCGGCAAGCTGGATGCGATGATCGAATGGCGCGTCCGTTAGCCGATGCAGCATCGAGGTCATCCACCACGAAAAACGCTCGACCTTCCAGATGCGGTCGAGCGCGAGCGGGGAATATTTCAGCAGCAAGTCCTCGCGCTTCTCGCGGTAGACCTTGACCAGGATGCGGTAGAGATAGTTGACGTCGCTGGCGGCGAGGTTCAAACCCTTCGCGCCGGTCGGCGGCACGATGTGGGCGGCGTCGCCGACGAGGAACAGGCGTCCGTACTGCATGGGTTCGACGACGAAACTGCGCAGGCCGGCGATGCTCTTCTCGAGCGAGGGACCGGTCACCACGTCGCTGGCATAGGGTTCGGGCAGCCGCCGTGTCAGTTCGCTCCAGAAGCGGTCGTCGGACCAGTCCTCGACCTTCTCGCCGAGCGGCACTTCGACGTAGTAGCGGCTGCGCGTCAGCGACCGCATGCTGCACAGCGAGAAGCCGCGCTCGTGCGCGCCGTAGACGATCTCGTGCGACACCGGCGGGGTATCGGACAGCAGGCCGAGCCAGCCGAAAGGATAGACTTTTTCGTATTCACGACGCAGCGTTGCCGGGATCGCCTCGCGGGCGATGCCGCGGAAGCCGTCGCAGCCGGCGATGTAGTCGCAGTCGAGCCGCTCCTTGAGGCCGTTCAGCGTGAAGCTGATGTACGGATGACTGGAGTCGGGATCGTGTATTTCTGCGTCCTCGACCTCGTAATACGACTGCGCGCCGGCGGCGGCGCGTGCTTCCATCAGGTCGCGAGTGACTTCGGTCTGGCCGTAGACCATCACGGTCTTGCCATCGGCATACTTCGCCAGGTCGACGCGGCGGCTGAGGCCACCAAAGGCGAGTTGCACGCCTTCATGCACGAGGCCTTCGGCGTCCATGCGCGCGCCGACACCCGCCTCTCGCAGCAGTTGCATGCAACCCTCTTCCAGAACACCAGCGCGAATGCGGCTCAGCACGTACTCCGGCGCGCGCCGCTCGATGACGATGTTGGCGATGCCTGCGTTGTGCAGCAGTTGGCCCAGCAATAGCCCTGAGGGCCCCGCGCCGATGATCGCTACCTGTGTTTTCATTGCCGTCTCGTCCTGGTTTCAGTTGTCGAGTTCTTGTTGTGCCTGTCAGTCATCGTTGTGATCGATGTGTCGATCGCCAGCTCGATGCAGGTCTTGCTCAGCGTCCGCCAGCTTCTTCAGCGCCGCGCGAATCTGCTCCTGCCCAAAACCGCGCTGCATCAGGAAGCGTTGCCAGCGCGCGCGCTCATCGCGGGAGCCTGCATTCCTGACCCTGAACTTGCGCCGCAGCGCTTCGGCACACTTTTCTTCCCAGTCCGGGCCGTCGAGATACAGTGCACTATTGAGCAGGTCGCGGTCGAGTTTACGCGGATGCAGCTCGGATGCGATCTTCAGGGGACCGAAACCGCGTCCGGCGCGGTAGTTGACCCAGGCCGAGGCAAAACGGCTGTCGGATTGCAGGTTCTCGTCGCGCAAGCGGACAAGCGCCGGCAGCACGACCTCGTCACGGTCGTAGTCTGGAAACTTTTCGCTGAGCTTGTCGAGGAGTTCGTGGAAGGAGTGCTCACGACGCGCCAGCAAGTTCATTGCGGCGCGGCGTACAGCGACAGGAGGTTTGTCGGCGGGCGTGGGGCTCATTTCGCTACATCAAGATCCGCAGCCCGCCGCAACATGCGTGCTACTCGTCCGCAGTGACTGCTTCATCCGCGGTGGCTTTGCCACTGGCTTTGCCGCCGCCGGATTTACCCATCAGCAAGGCGCGCAGTTTCTCTTCGAGCTCTTTCGCGATGGCCGGATGTTCGGACAGGTAGATCACGGCGTTCTTCTTGCCCTGGCCGATCTTCTCGCCCTTGTAGGCATACCAGGCGCCGGATTTCTCGACCATATTGTTGGCGACCCCGAGATCCACGATCTCGCCGTTGCGCGAGGTGCCCTGGCCGTAATAGATCTCGAACTCGGCCTGCTTGAAGGGCGGCGCGACCTTGTTCTTGACGACCTTGACGCGGGTTTCGTTGCCGACCACTTCCTCGCCGTCCTTGATCGCGCCGGTGCGGCGGATGTCGAGACGCACGGAGGCGTAGAACTTAAGTGCGTTGCCGCCGGTGGTGGTTTCGGGCGAGCCAAACATCACGCCGATCTTCATGCGGATCTGGTTAATGAAGATGACGAGCGTGTTGGATGTCTTGATGTTGCCGGTCATCTTGCGCAGCGCCTGCGACATCAGGCGCGCCTGCAGACCCATATGGCTGTCACCCATGTCGCCTTCGATCTCGGCGCGCGGCGTCAGGGCGGCGACGGAGTCGATGACGACGACGTCGACGGCGCCCGAGCGCACGATGGTGTCGCAAATCTCGAGCGCCTGTTCGCCGGTGTCCGGCTGGCTGACGAGCAGGTTGTCGACGTCGACGCCGAGTTTCCTTGCGTAATCCGGATCAAGCGCGTGCTCCGCGTCGATGAAGGCGCAGGTGCCGCCCAGTTTTTGCGCTTCCGCGATGACCTGCAGCGTCAGCGTGGTCTTACCGGACGATTCCGGCCCATAGATTTCAACGATACGACCACGTGGCAGACCACCGACACCCAGCGCAATATCAAGCCCGAGCGAACCCGTCGAGATCGTCGGGACCGCCACGGCCTCCTGCGCGCCGAGACGCATCATCGAGCCCTTGCCGAACTGCCTTTCGATTTGCGCGAGCGCTGCCGCGAGCGCCTTGTCTTTGTTCGTATCTTTATCTGCTGCCATGGTCTTGGTCCTGGAAAGAAATATGCTTGATTTACCGAGTTTTGAGTTGAGTTAATGCATCCATGCGGGTCGTGCAGACCGGCAGCCGCCAGGGCTTCCGGGGTGGCCTGCATTAAAGCAGATAACATCTGCGTCGGCAAAAATCATTTGCCGGAAATGGCGGCGATTCCCCTTGTCTGCAGCGGCGCCTGCCGGGCGCTCCCGACCCGCAAATCTGCGCCCCCATTGCCTGACGGCAACGCCAGTTCGCGTAATGCGGAATGCAATGCCGGACATTCATCCAGGAGTGCAATGTCGGACATCAACGCGGGGGTAGCCGCATGTCTGGGCGGGATGTTGGCCTCCGGTCCGCGTGTCCAGCACGAACAAATGGGGTCAGAGCCCAATTAGCAAGGTCGGCTTGCTAAAACAAATGGGCTCTGACCCCATTTGGCGCCTGCACGGTCGGACGGGTTTCCGTCTGCGTACCGTGCCGCCAACAACCGTGTTGCTTGGAGGCCATGGCGCGCTGGGTTAGTATCCGACCCCTTCCGAAACACCGGTACGCAACCCAGCCACTTTGAATACCTCCCTCGAAAATCACACTCCGATGATCCAGCAGTTCCTGGCCGTGAAGGCCGGGTATCCCGACGTGCTGCTGTTCTATCGCATGGGTGATTTCTACGAACTCTTTTTCAACGATGCGGTGAAGGCGTCGCAGATCCTCGGCATCACGCTGACCGCGCGCGGCAAGTCCGGCGGTTCGCCGATTCCGATGTGCGGCATTCCCTTCCACGCCGCGGATCGCTATCTCGTCAAGATCGTCGAGAGCGGCGAGTCCGTGGCGATTTGCGAACAGATCGGCGATCCGGCAACGAGCAAGGGGCCTGTGGAGCGCAAGGTCGTGCGCATCATCACGCCAGGCACCCTGAGCGACGAAGCGCTGCTGAAGGAGTACCAGGACCAGTTGCTCGCGGCGCTGTGGTGCGACAAGGACAGCGCGCGCGGCGGCGCAATCAAATATGGGCTCGCCGCGCTCGATGTAAGCTCCGGTCGCTTCACCGTGCTGGAGACCGCGAGCGAAAGCGGCATGCTCGCGGAACTGCATCGCCTCGATCCTGCGGAGCTGCTTGTCGCCGAAGCGCTGCCGCTGCATCCCTCGCTGGAAAAACGCCGTGGGCTGCGCAAGCGGCCGGGCTGGGATTTCGATCTCGATACGGCACTGCGCAGCCTGACGCGCCAGTTCGGTACCGACAGTCTCGAAGGCTTCGGCTGCGCGCATTTGCATCATGCG
>JBEGWB010000170.1:0-43036 GCA_041178065.1 Pseudomonadota bacterium
CCTGCCAGATGGCGGCGGCTTCATCGTCTTCCTTGAACACGGTGACCCAGAGCTTTTCCTTCGGGATCTTCATCTCGACGGTCAGGAACTCCCAGGCGAAGCGGATCGCTTCATGCTTGAAGTAGTCGCCGAAGCTGAAGTTGCCGAGCATTTCGAAAAAGGTGTGATGCCGCGCCGTGTAGCCGACGTTTTCGAGGTCGTTGTGCTTGCCGCCGGCACGCACACAGCGCTGCGAGGAAGCAGCGCGCACATAGGGACGCTTGTCCATGCCCAGGAACACATCCTTGAACTGGACCATGCCTGCATTGGTAAACAGCAGCGTGGGATCGTTGCCCGGCACCAGCGAAGAACTGGCAACTTCGGTATGACCCTGCTTCTTGAAGTAGTCGAGGAAGGCCCGGCGTATATCAGCGCTTTTCATTGTTCGTTAGTCCGTTTTTGTTCCGTTGCGTTGGTCCATGCATGATCCATCACGATTGTCTCAAGGGAACCCGGTAAGCCCTCGCCGCTACAGGAATTTTAGCGTCTGGACAGCCTTTGAAGGGCGCGCATTATATACGTTCAGATGATGGTAAACAGCCACCGGGGCCCATTTGGCGGCAAATTCCATGGATGCTGAAATTGTTGCAACAAATGCAGCAAGAAATGTGTAGTAAATCGATTGGAGGCGGCAACGGGGGCGCAACACCCTGAGCGCCGGATGAGCGCGTGAAAGCCCGCCGCTGTGGAAGGGGTCAGCCCCCGATTACAGCGCTGCTACTCCACGACACCCAGCAAGTAGTAGCACAGCACGGCAACAATCAGCGCACCGCCGATGTTGAGCCAGAAGCCGGCTTTGACCATGTTCTCGATCGTCAGGTAGCGGCTGCCGAAGACGATCGCGTTGGGCGGCGTCGCGACCGGCAGCATGAAGCCAAGCGAGGTCGCGATGACGGTCGGCACCATCAAGGTCAGCGGCGCCAGCCCCATCGACACCGCCAGCGCGCCCATCACCGGAATGAACATGGTCGCTGTCGCCGCGTTCGATGTCATTTCACCGATGAAGACAATGAACACGACCACGACCAGCATCATGACGAACACCGGCATCCCCTGCAGCACGCCGAGCTGGCCAGCAAGCCATTCCGTCAGCCCGGTCGTGGTAAAGCCTTCCGCCAGCGCGAAGCCGCCACCCATCAGCAGGATCACGTCCCACGGAATGCCGACGGCTGACTCCCAGTCGAGCAAGAACCCGCCCTTGTCGCGCCCCGCCGGAATGATAAACAGCATGAAGGCGCCCGCCATCGCGATCGCCGAGTCCGACACCATGCTCAACGCAGGCGCATTGATGAGCCCGCGCAGCACCCAGGCGATGGCGACGAGCGCAAACACACCGGCGACCCTGCTCTCCTCGGCACTGATTGGCCCCATTCGCGCCAGCTCGCCGTCGATGTATAGCCGGGCATCGGCGTTGTCCGCGTTCGCGTCCTTCATGCGGAAGAACACTTTCGTCAGCAGGAACCAGCACAGTGTCAGCAGCAGTACCGACACGGGCAGCCCAAGCTTCATCCAGTCGAAGAAGCTGATCTGCTGGTCGTACAGACGGTCCAGCAGCCCGATGAAAATCGCATTGGGCGGCGTACCGACAAGCGTCGCCAAACCCCCAATGGATGCGGCATAGGCAATCGACAGCATCAGTGCAATCGCGAAATTGTCGGGACTGTTGACCTTGCCGATAGCCCGGTTCTCGTCCGTATGGCGCGTACTCTCGATCACCGCAATGCCGACCGGCGTCATCATCATTGCCGTGGCCGTATTGCTGACCCACATCGAAATCAACGCAGTCGCCACCATCATGCCCAGGACCAGCCGCTCAGGGCTGCTACCGACCTTGCTGACAACGGTCAATGCGATGCGGCGGTGCAGGTTCCACTTTTGCATCGCGATCGCGATGATGAAGCCGCCCATGAACAGGAACAGGATCTGGTCCCCATAAGCCAGGGTCACCTCAGCCGTAGGCAAGATGCGCAACAGCGGGAACATGAAGATCGGCAGCACCGCGGTCACCGGAATCGGCAGCGTTTCCGCCATCCAGAACGTCGCCATCAACAGCGCAACTGCCGACACGCGTAGCGCTTCGGGCGACATTCCCTCAGGGACGGGTAGCAGGAGGACGATAAGGAATAGCAGGGGACCGACGCAGAGTCCGGTTTTCTGTCTTCTGTTGAGGTTGGCTAGCATCCGCGGATTCTAGGGTTAAGCAGCAGGCAAAGTCATTGTTTTCCCCCTTTACCTGCGCTGGCCCATTGATCCAACCTTTCATCCGTATCGGCATCAGCGATTTCGTTCGCGGGCGGTACCCACGCTAATCTGCCCACCATTGAGGTCAGACCATTGCAAGGTAAGGAGCACGACATGAGCAAGCAGGCGATCGATATCGGCATTAGCACGGAGCAGCGTGAACAGATTGCGAATGGCTTGAAGGTGCTGCTCGCAGACTCCTATACCCTATATCTGCAGACCCACAATTTTCACTGGAATGTCACCGGCCCGCAGTTCCGCGAGCTGCACCTGATGTTCGAAGAGCACTACACCGAGCTGGCGCTGGCCGTGGATCTGGTCGCCGAACGCATTCGCACGCTCGGGGTCGCGGCACCGGGGACCTACAAGGCCTTCGCGTCGCTGAGCAACATCCAGGAAGTCGAGGGCATACCCTACGCCGGTGAAATGCTGACTCTGTTGACGAAGGGTCATGAACAGGTCGTGAAGACCTGCCGTCAAGTGCTGAAGCCGGCACAGGAGGCCAACGACGAGTCGACGGCCTCGCTGGTGTCCGACCGCATGCGCTTGCACGAGAAGACCGCGTGGATGCTGCGCTCGATGATGTAGCCGCAAGCGAAACGAATTTGAGGTGGCTTGAACGAACTGAGTGGGTTGCGCGAATCCGGAGTGATTCGCGCTTTTTTTTCAGGAAAAGATGATCCGCTCGCGCTTCAGCATGCGCGTCGCCAGCATGATGAACACCAGGCTCCAGAACAGCAGTGCCACCACTGCCAGCGCCATGTCGAGCAGGGCCGGCGGTCGACCGCTCAGCACATCGGTCAGCAGCATGTTCTGCCCGAGCATCGGCACGAAACTCATCCACAACTCGCGTCCTTCAGTGTTCATCAGGTTGTAGAAATACGGCAGCATTGGCAGGAAGGACATCAGCCCGATATAAACTTGCGCGTCCTTGAAGGACTTCGCGAACAGGCCGACGAAGATCTGTAGCGAGGTTGCAAAGAACGCCACCGGCACCGTCACCAGCAGCATACCGAGTATCTCTTTCGGTCCGATCAGGAAGCTCACGCCCAGCTGTTCCAGCGGTACCATGCTCATTGCATACAGGTTGCCCATCATCACCAGGAGCAGCCCGGTAATCGAAAACAGCGCCGCTGCCACCCATTTGCCAATGACAAAACGGCTGCACTGCACCGGGTTCACCAGCAAGGGTTCGAGCGACTTGCGCTCGCGCTCACCCGCGGTCGCATCCACGGCAATACCGACGCCGCTCATGAAGGCCGCCATAATCACGAACATCGGAATCATCGATAGCACCGCCTGCGCGCGCGCCTGCGAGGTTGCCACGTCGATACGACCGATGACCACCGGCCGGATCAGCGCCGGGTCGATGCCACGAATCATCAGGCGCAAGGCCGTCGTCTCGCGTGCCCAGCCATCGATCAGCCCCTGCACACGCCCCACTTTCGCATTCGACGCGGTGCGCGAACTGTCGAACAGCAACTCGACATTGACGGTTTCCGATTCCGCGACATGCTGCGAAAAGTCCGCGGGAATCACCAGCACGAAGTCATGCTCGCGCGACGTGATGCGGCCGCGCAGTTCCGTTTCGAGCGCCAGTACATCGGCGCTGGCGGACTCGGGCACCTCGACTCCCACGATGCCGACCCCGGCCTGCCGCAGGTAGTCGACCAGGTCCGGCGCATGTTCGGCGCCAACGACCGGCAGGTCGACATCGAGCGCGCGTTCGCCAATGTCGATGATCATGTTGAACATGTAGTAAATCAGCAGCGGGCCGATAATTGGCAGGATCATCAACGACACTATGGCGCGGCGGTCACGCGAGGCATCCTTCAGTTCCTTCATCAAGACAACAAGCCAGGCCATTACACCGTCCCCGTCGTCATGCTGACGAACGCGTTTTCAAGCGTCTGTTCACCGGTATGCACCAGCAACTGCTCCAGCCCACCCTGATACAGGACCTTGCCGGCCGAGATCACGATCACCTCATCGCACAGCGCGCTGACCTCCTGCATGACGTGCGACGACAGCAACACGCACTTGTTGGCACTCTTCAAGCCTTGCAGGATCGTGCGCACGCTGCGCGTGGTCATGACGTCGAGGCCGTTGGTCGGCTCGTCCATGATGACGTTCTGCGGATCGTGCACCAGCGAACGCGCGAGACTGACCTTCATGCGCTGCCCCTGCGAATACCCTTCGGCGCGACGGTCGGCGATGTCCTCCATGCCGAGCTGGTTGATCAGCGTGTCGGAGCGCAACCTGACGAGTGCCCTGTCGATACCGCGCAAACGCGCGAAGTATTCGATGTGTTCGCGTGCCGTCAGCCGCGGATACAAACCATGGGCATCGGTCATCACGCCAATGCGAGCCTGCGCGGCGAGCGCGGACTTCTGCACGTCGATGCCGTCGATCGTGGCGTTGCCGGCGTCCGCCTTCAACAAGCCGTACAACACGCGCAGGCTCGTCGTCTTGCCGGCGCCGTTGTGCCCGAGCAGGCCGGTGATCGCGCCGTCGCGCGCGTGGAAGGACACGCCATCGACGGCCTTGATCCTGCCGAAGGACTTGACAAGGTTCTCGACTCTAATCATTCGCAAACCCACTGCCGCCGAAAGTCGTGAAAAACGGTCGTTCGTTGAGATCTGCCATGCATGCGGCATCGAGCGTGGCGAGATCCGCCGTTTCGACGAGAGCGCTGATCAGGTCCGTGGCACAGCCGTAGGCGAATACGCCATGCCCGACGCCAGCGGCCTCGAGATGCAATGAATTGCTCAGCGTCTCGGCAACCTTGTCGCCCCAGCGCTTTGGCGTTACCGGGTCCTGTGTCGCGGAGAAAATCAGTACTGGCCTATCCGAGACCACCGGTTCGAAAAACTCCGGATCGAGTGTGCGTGAGGGCCACACCTTGCAACCCTCGATGCGTGGCAGCACGAGTGAGTCGTACACGAAAATGCTCGCGTCGGTACTCGCCGCAGCCAGCTCGTCCTGCGGAATCAACGGAACATCCTCGCTGCAGATGACGGAGTAATGCATGCCGATGTTCAGGCTTGCGACCGTGCTGTTCATCCAGGTCAGCACCTGGAAGTTGCCGGCATACAGCTGTTCGATGAATAGCGGAATCAGCCGCGTGGTTTCGCGACCATAGAGCATCTGGAACAACAGCCCCTCGAACATTGAAGCGCGCAGCTCGAACTCGATGAGGCTGCCATCATTTGGGTCACGCAGGCTGACCGCTACCGGTTCGCGGTAGCGCGCGCGCAGTTCGCTGAAATGTGCGGCTAGATCCGGGAAGCTTGCTGCGCACGCGGTTTCCTCACGGCACAACTCGAGCACATGCTGCATGGCGCGCATGCCGTCGCGCGCCGCTTCCAGGGGGAGAATGCCGGGCGGTGCGACCCCGTCGATGACAACGGTGCGAGCTTTGTCGGGGAAATATTTCAGGTACATCAGCGCCGCCCGCGTGCCGTACGAAACGCCCCACAGGTTCAATTGATCATAGCCAAGCCAGGCGCGGATCGCATCGAGATCACGCACGGCGATGTCGGTGGTGTAGTAGCGCGGGTCGGCGTCGATACTGTCAAGGCATTGCTGCAGTAGCTGGGTCTGCCGCTCGAGCAACAGCTCCGACGAACCCGGCGCCAGCGGATCTTCTTCATCTTCGTTGAAGTCGCAGTCGAAGGGACTCAGCGCGCCGGTGCCACGCTGGTCGACCAGCACGAGGTCGCGATTACGGCGAATACGTTCAAACGCGGGAATGACCTGCAGCGCATCGACGGTGGCTGCCTGGCCTGGACCGCCAACGAGAATGACGAATGGATCGGGTTCGGGCAGCGGGCGTATGGCCGGGACGATCATGACCTGAAGATCGACCTGGCGGCCCTGGGGTTCATCCGGGTTCTCCGGCGTCGTGAAGACAGCGCAACGGCTGTTGGCGACAAGTCCCGGCAGCAGCGTGTCGCTTTCGCGCGGACAGGGACCGAAGCTGTCGGCAAGTTCCGCCTTGCGTGCCTGCACCGCCTGCATCGCCAGCGCATGATCGCGCTCCGCGGCATCGCAGGCGCCGAGCAGTGCTGCGAGGCCGAAGGCCACAAGCATCGAAAACCTGAGTTGCTGCCTTTGCGGACCTGCGGCATCGGGAGCGCTGTTCATTGGGGCGCTGTTCGTTGGGGCCCTGTCCGCGTCCCGATGCTGCGGGAATGGCAAAGTTGTAGCGCGATGCGTCATTGCGGTGGCGTCGTCCCGAGTTCCTTGATGAAGGCGATGATATCCGCAACCTGTGCGTCGTTTATAGCCGCGGTGATCATCACGTCCTCGTAGCCTTCGACGATTTGCGCGGAAGGCTCGAGCATCGCGCGGCGCAGGTAAGCGTCATCGACAACCCCGGTGCTGCCATCCTTGAACCGGCGTGTCTGGCCATAGATTCCGAGCCAGCCAGGTCCGACCCCGCGTCTGGAATCGAGCGCATGGCAGGCCGTGCAGGCGTTCGCGTTGGCGAGCGCGAGGCCGCGCTCCGCTGGCGACTGCGGTTGTATCGACTGCGGCTCGTTGCACGCAGTCAACCCAGGCAACATCGCCAGGGCAAACGCCACCCGGGGCGCCGCGGCCGCAATGCGCACCATGCGCCGGAATCCTTGCTCATTCATGTGAAATTCCCCGTGTCCGGCAATTGAGAATACCGGTTCTTGATGACCAGCCCGTGAGGCCAGTGCTAGACTTGACGCCCTCGCGACGAGGGGTCTCATTTACAACATAGCCGAATAATAACCAACTTTGCGTCACTCTCGCGAACACGGGAATCCAGTGGTGGTGTCATGGATTGCGGATGTCACGGGCATGATGCGAAGGTACAGCGGCGACATACTTCAGGAAGCAACACCCGATGGCAACCGTAGGTGAAATTCTCTGGCAACCCAGCCAGCAGTGGATCGAAAACTCCAACCTTCACAAATTCCGACTCTGGCTCAAGGAACATCACCAGCTCGAGTTCACTACGTATCAGGACATGCGCCGCTGGTCGATCGAGCATCTCGACGATTTCTGGAAGGCCGTCTGGGATTATTTCAAAATCGAAGCAAGCACGCCGCCGAGCGCGGTGCTCGGCAAACGCACGATGCCTGGCGCCGACTGGTTCCGCGGTGCAAAACTGAACTGGGCGCAGCACATCATGCGCCACGAAAAGCCGGGCAAGACCGCCCTGCTCCACGCCAGCGAAAATAGCCCGCTGAAAGAGCTCGACTGGTCGGAGCTCGGTCCCAACGTGCGCAAGCTGGCATCGCAGTTGCGCGCACTCGGCATCAAGCCCGGTGATCGCGTCGCCGCCTACCTGCCCAACATTCCCGAAGCGGTCACCGCGGTGATCGCTACCGCGAGCATCGGCGCGATCTGGTCCTCATGCTCGCCCGACTTCGGCACGCCGAGCGTGCTCGATCGCCTGTCGCAAATCGAACCGAAGGTGCTGTTCTGCGTCGATGGCTACTACTACAAGGGCAAGCGCTTCGACCGCAAGCAGGAAGTAAAGAACATCATCGAGGCGCTGCCCACGCTCGAGAAGGTCATCTACCTGCCTTACATGGACCGCAACGATACTCTGCCGCCGACACCGGGCGCGCTGCTGTGGCAGGACCTCATGAGTGGTCCGGAGATCGCCGCACAGGATTTCAAATTCGAGCAGGTGCCCTTCTCGCATCCGCTGTGGATCCTGTTTTCATCGGGCACCACCGGCCTGCCGAAAGCCATCGTGCACGGCCATGGCGGCATCGTCATCGAGCAGCACAAGCTGTGCTCGCTGCATTACGACCTCAAGCCCGACGATCGCATGTTCTTCTTCACGACCACCGGCTGGATGATGTGGAACTTCGTCGTCAGTTCGATGATGGTCGAAGCGCGCCCAATCCTTTATGACGGAGCGCCGACCTGGCCCGAACCCGAAGCGTTGTGGGAGATGACTGACAAGGCCGGCGCCCGCCTCTTCGGCGCCAGCCCCACGCTGCAGCAACTGCAGGAGAACGCCGGCATCGTACCCAGGAATAAATTCAAGTTCGAAAAGCTCGGCGCGATCATGCTGGCCGGCTCGCCGGTCTCGGCCGAGTGCACGACGTGGTTCTACAACAACGTCAAGTCCGACCTCCTGCTGGGGCCTGGCAGCGGTGGTACCGACATCTGCTCCGGCTTCTGCGGCCCGATGCCGGGTATGCCAGTCAAGGCCGGCATCATCCAGATGCCGCACCTCGGCGTTGACCTGCGCGCCTTCGACGAACACGGCAACACCATCCGCAACGTGGTTGGCGAGTTCGTCGTCACGCAACCGATGCCGTCGATGCCGCTGTACTTCTGGAACGATCCAGGCAACGTGCGTTACACCGAAACCTATTTCTCGGACTACCCCGGCATCTGGCGCCAGGGCGATTACTTCATGATGGATGATGACGACGGCTGCTATGTACTGGGCCGCTCCGACGCTACCTTGAACCGCTATGGCATCCGCATCGGCACCGCGGAGATCTATCGCAGCGTCGCTGGCATCCCCGACATCGAGGACTCGATCATCGTCAACCTTGATCTACCGGGCGAAAAGTTCTTCATGCCGCTCTTCGTCAAGCTGAGCCCAGGCAAGGAGCTTGGCGATGAACTAAAACAAAAAATAAATAACAAGCTGCGCGCCGACTACAGCCCGCGCCACGTCCCCGACGCGATCTACCAGGTCGACGAAATCCCCTACACGCTGACGGGCAAGAAAATGGAAGTACCAGTAAGGAAAATTCTCATGGGCCTGCCAGTAGCAAAAGCGGCAAATAAGGACGCCATGTCCAACCCGCAATCGCTGAGCTGGTTCGTCAATTTCCGCGATACGCAGCAGGTTTACACGCTCTGATGCGCTGCGGCGCCCGCCGCACGCGCAGTTTATTCTGTCGCAGCTCGGTACCGGCTGCGACATTCCCTGCCTTCGTGACCTTGCGCAAGCCCAGGTTTGCGCTGCCGCAATCGAGCCTTCCCGCCTCTGCGTGGCGCCAAACAGCCCAACCTCGCTGCTGGCAAGCGGCGGAGTTTATTTTTTCAGGTTTGTTTCGTGCATTCGGCGTTCAGGGCCACGCTCGCCCTGACGTAATAACAAGACGCCGACCAACGCGCAGAAACGTACGACAGGCACTGCCGTCGTCTGTCTCGCGGCTCGGATAAGAAACCGGATTTCCGCAAGGGCATCCATCCGCACAACTTACAACAGCAGTACTAGCTACACCGTGATTGATCACGACGACGCCGGCTCGATGGACGATATCGATCGGCTGCTCGCGTGATTCGCAACAACACGTACAGCAGGGCGCCGCGGAAACCAGTCCGGAGCTCTGCCTTTGGAATCCGGGGCCCCGTCCAGGCCTCGTTTACCCAACCCCCGTTGGCAAGTTCTGCAGCGGGGGTATTTTTATGGCCTTTCGGAAAAACATCTAATGTTAAATGGATTCTTCCCAAGTCAGGATTTTTGACCATCCTTACCGGGTATTTGCTGACGATGCCTGGTCCAGCGTCTTGTACATTCCGCTCCGTAATTCACTCACCGGCTTTCATAGCCACGCTCACTCACGGAGAGACACATGGCCGATACCTTGACCACTTTGCAGCAACTCCACCTCCTTGCCGCTGGCAAGGCGGCTAACACCGCCGTACTCGGACGACTCGAAGCGTCGGTGGCCACAAATGGCTACACGCAGGTGGATAACGAAATCAACAGCAACCTGAACGATATCGAGACCAATATCGGCACTGCCGCGACGCTGCAAATGATTGCGCGCCGCGGCCTCGGGCTGGAACTCACGCTCGACCAGGCCACGCGCGCAAGCGCCGACCTCAAGGCAAATGGCCTGAACACCTGGGCAAAAATCCTGCACTGGGCTGCCGATAACCAGACTGCGCTGACCACTACACTGGACAATCGTACGGAAGCCGCCCTGCATTTCCGCACGGAGGTTCACCAAAAAGGTACGGCCGGCTTCTATTCCGGGCATAGCGCCGATGCCGCCGTCACAAACATTTTGCTGAGTGTCGGGGACTCTGCACTGAGCCTCGCGCAGGCAAAGGCAGCATTGACCGCGCTGGCCGGCAAATTTGGTCCAAATGGAATCAGCGGCACGCTGTATGGTAGCTACGGCGGCATCGAAGTGCGCGCCGACACGAACAACAACTGGTGGTGGAGCGGCGACGAATGGGGCGTGGTTACACAGGACGACGGGCGCTACACGATACCGGCAAATGCCGACGCCGGGCGACTGATCGTCCATGGCGGCGTCGACATGATGACCCGTACTGCGTTCACCGGCGTCATTTCGGCGCCTTCCGGTTCGACGGTCATCAATCCCTTCACATCAATGGTCCAGAGTTTGCTTGAAAGCGGCCAAAACATGCAGCAGGCGCTCGCGAGCGTCAAAACTGCATTTGGTCTTGGCTCTGACATTAATCTGTTCACGTACGACTCACGCCGGGTTCTCATTGATCCAAATGCAAGTGCCGCAACGAAGGCAACTGCACTGGCACATGAAAAGACCCAGTTGCAGATCGCAAACGTGACGACACAGATCGGCGCCGCAATCGACGCCGCCGGCACCAATGGCGCTTCGGCTGATCGCAGTTACGATGTTACGAAAGCGCTCGCCGCGGTGGTGCAGGCCAGCGCCACTGCTGGCACTAGAGTCGACCTGACTGATTCAACGCTCATCGCCCGCGTAATCGCCAATGCCGACACCAGCGGCATGGTGACGGGCTCCGCCGCGCGCCTGACGACGCTGGTCGATGCCAGTAACACCGCAATCGTCAACGCAAGCAATGGCATTAGCCTCGCCAAGGCCGCGACCGTGACGCAGGGTAAGCTCGTGGGCGATCTCATCCTGGCGATGGACAACAACACACTCGATGCAGCATTGAGTGCCTATACCGGCGCAAACCTCGACGCAAAGATCGCCGCCGCACAACCGCTGCAGTTCCTGCCAGGCATGGAAATCTCGCTGGTCGGCACAACGACCGTCGGCGTCGGCTGAGCCCTCCCCGTACGGCTGGGCACTTCAAATGCCCAGCTGTATTTTTTTTGCGCGTGAAAGCCGAGTCGTAGCGCTACTGCTGATCATTCAGGGCCCTGACAAGTAATGGCAGGCTACGATCCAGTCGGTAGTCGGTGCTGTTGTGGTCGTCGCGGAACTCTTCGTAGACATGTGCAATGCCGCGCTGTTGCAGCAGGCGGTGCAGGCGGCGCGCGCCGTAGAGAAGGTTGTACTGATCCTGCGTGCCGCATTCAAAATACAGCGCCTTCATCTGCCTGAGGTGCTGGCCTTTATCGACCGCGATGTTCACCGGGTCCCAGGCCAGGAACCGGTGCCAGCGTTCCGGGATCAGCTCGCAGGTATCGGGATCCACTGGCAGGCGCACGCCATAGGGCGCTGCCGGATCAGGGTCATAGCTCGCGCACATCGCGAGTGTCGACAGGATGTGCAGTTCGTTGCCCTTCGGCTTTGGCTTCTTCCAGAAGTCCTCGAGCCACGCGCCGATGTTCATGCCGAAAGGTTGCAGCGCGCGCAGCACGCTGGGAAATTCCGGCAAGTAAGCCAGTTCGAAGCCCATGTCGCCGGAGTGACATGCTGCGGCTGCCCAGAATTCCGGGTACAGCAGTGCATGCACGATCGAGCCATACCCGCCCGAGCTCTTGCCGAATACGCCGCGCCGGCCGGCCCCGCCGCACGCGAAATGCGCTTCGACGAAGGGCACCGCCTCCCGCCGCAGGAAATCGGCCCAGTCACCGAGCGCCGTGCTGTTGATGTACTGGTTGCCGCCGAGTCGCGTAAAGCAATCGGGCAGAGCCACGACAACCGGCGGCAATTGCTGTGCCGCGATCAGGCGGTCGAGGCGCTCAGGCAGGTTCTCGCCGAAGTTGCGCCAGTTCGCATGCGCTGGCCCGCCGCTGAGGAAACCGACGAGGTCGACAAGAAGTGGCAAGCCCGCGCCGGTATGGCCATGCGGCACATAGATGTCGATGCGGCGCCGGGGCGGGTCGCGCAGCAGGTTGTCGCGCAGGATAGTGCTGTCGAGCCACAGCGTGTGGACGCTGCCATGGGGAATATCGTGATTACTTCGCATGATTCCTGCTTCGTGTTTGCGGCGCTGGCCTGCACATCGCTGGCCGGCGCTTCGTTTGCGTTGTCTTCATTTGCCTGGTCGGCGCCGCATCGCAGCAGCCCGCCGCTGGCGCGAGCTCGCAGCATCTCAGCCCCTTCCTTTGCCGTCAAACCCCGCTTCCTCCGCATTCTTACCAAGCTCGACGGCCTGGGTTATGATCCGGCCCAATATAGATAAGCACTAATAATCCGGGGGTTTCCATGCAGTTGTATCCGCCTTCCTGTTTCGACGACAAGGCCAACGGCTACAGGCACATCAGTACCGTGCCGCTCGCGAGTGCAATGGGCGCGGAAATCCGTGGCATCGACATCGCGACAATTACCGATGCGCAGTTCGAGGAACTGCGCTCGGCGCTGTACCGCTACAAGATGATTTACTTCCGCGACCAGAACATCACCATTGATGACCAGGAGCGGCTGACCCTGCGCTTCGGCCCCTTCGGCACCGACGCCTACACCACGGGCATGCCCGGGCACCGCAACGTGCAGCATCTGCTGAAGGAAGCCAGTACGGTCGTCGATCGGGTGTTTGGCGAAGGCTGGCACACGGACTCGCCGTTCCTGGCGCGCCCACCGGCAATCAGCACGCTGTACGGCAAACACATTCCACCCTATGGCGGCGACACCTGGTGGACGAATACGGAGCTCGCCTTCGAATTTCTCAGTCCTGCGATGAAGCAGATGCTCGCCCCGCTTAAAGTACACATGACGGCGCGCGAAGCGATCCGGCTGACGGTGCGCAGGGATGATAGCGGCAAGGAGATCGTCGGCGACATGCAAATGTCGATGGAGACGCAGGACATGATCAAGGGCCGATTCCATCCACTGCTGCGCACACATCCCGGCACTGGCAAGAAGGGCATCTATGTCGACCAGATTTATGCGCAGGGCATCGAGGGCTTCAAGGAAGAAGAAGCACGCCCGCTACTTGACTACCTCTGGCGCCACAATGTCCGCGAGGAATTCAGCTGCCGCCTGCGCTGGTCGCCCGGCACCTTTGTCATCTGGGACAACCGCAGTTGCCTGCACAAGGCCTTCAACGATTACGACGGCTACAGGCGCGAGATGTTCCGTACCATCGTCGACGGTGAAGTGCCGTACTGATGCTTCACTGGAGCCCAGTCGTTTTCCGATAGAGGTCTCAACACATTAATTGGGCTCTGACCCCAATTAACTCATGGGGCTCCGCGCGCAATTTGCTGACGCGGATGAAACAGGCGAACGCAGCGGTTCGTTATGATCCGCAGTAGCGCGCGAAGGCAAAGCCTGTAAGCGGCGGGAAAGAAATTCGCGCGCTCCCGATCTAGTGCAGTGGCTGATATACCACGCCGTAGCTTTAGCGCAGGCGGGTCACGTAGAATGCCGCCGCCCCTCGCCTTTCCCGAATCGTAGTGGACACGCCTTTGAGCACGCCCGGCAAGAAAGTTGACCTCGTCTCTGATCCCGTAGGTTCCGCTCTCTACAAAACCGCCGTCCCCACCACAATCGGCGCTGTCGCCGTCATTCTTTACTACCTGATCAATACCTTCTTCGTCAGCCTGCTCGGCACCGATGAGCTGGCCGCGCTCGGCTTCACATTTCCGGCAACGATCATGATTACCTATTTCGGGGTCGGCCTCGGTATCGGCACGTCGGCGCTGATCGGCAAGGCGCTCGGCGGTAAGAACATGGGCCAGGCGCAGGAAGTCACCTTCGCCGCGATGATGGCCGGCCTCTTGCTTGGCCTGCTGATCATGATGCCCGCGATCGCGACCATCGACTCCGTGTTTGCCTTGATGGGCGCACGGCCGGAGCGCATTGCGCTGATCCGCGAGTACATGCACATCTGGTATCTCGGGATGCCGTTCCAGCTGATGCAGTTCGCCGGCACGGCAGCAATCCGCGCCTGCGGCAACGCCAGACTGCACGGCAAGCTGATGGCCGCGAGCGCCGTGCTGAACGCCATGCTTGATCCGATCCTGATCTTCGGCATCGGCTCGTGGGAAGGAATGGGCATCGGCGGCGCGGCGCTCGCCACCGTCATCGCGTGGATATTCACGATCGTCGTCATCTGCTACTACCTCTGCCTCAAGGAGCAACTGCTGAAATTCAGCATGCCGCCGTTGCGCGAACTGCTTGCCACCTGGCGGCGCCTGCTGAGCATCACCGGCCCGGCCGCGCTTGCCAACATGATCACGCCGATGGCCGCCGCCGTGCTGACCGCGACGCTGGCGGTCTATGGCCCGCAGGCGGTCGCAGCCTACGGTGTCGTCAGCCGCCTCGAGTCCTTCATATTGATCGTCGTGCTCGGTATGTCGATGAGCGTGCCGCCCTTCGTCAGCCAGAACTATGGTGCGCACCGCTACGACCGTGTGGAGCAGGGGCTCAAGATGTCCCTTAACTTCGTGCTGACGCTGCAGCTCGCGCTATACGTAGTGGTGGCATTGACGGCGCCGTGGATCGCGATGATCTTCACGCGCGATACCGAGGTGCAGGACGTGATCACGCTTGCGCTGCGCATCATTCCGCTGTCGTATGCGTTCCAGGGCATGGTGGTGCTGAGCGCATCGTCGTTCAACGCCTTGCACGCGCCACGCAACGCGCTGATCACGAGCCTGCTGCGCTTCTTCGTCTTCTACGTGCCGCTTGCGCTGATCGGCAACGAGATCGATGGAATCCGCGGGCTGTTCATCGGCGCCGCCATCGGCAATGTGCTTGCCGGCCTCGTCATCCGCCGCTGGATCTTCAGCTATGTCCGCCAGCTGATCCACGATGCTGAAACCGCCGCAGTCAAAGCCGCGTGATGCGGATATCCTTTACTGCTCGTCGCCACAGGACCCAAGTCGTGAACCAGATTCTTCGCCCCCTCCTCGTCTCCGCCCTCGCTCTGTGCAGCAGCCTAGCCTTCAGCCAGGACAGCATCAGCTTCACGCAGGAACAGGCCGACGCTGGCCGCAGCGCCTACCGTGAGACTTGCCAGATCTGTCATGGCTCCACGCTCGCCAACGGCCAGTTCGGCACGCCGCTACGTGGCAGCTTCTTCCGCGAAAAGTGGAAAGGGAAAAGTGTCGGTGAACTGCAGCAGTTCATGTACGAGAAAATGCCGCCCGACAAGGTGATGTCGCTGACACCTGAACAGAGTGCCAGCCTGCTGGCCTTCATCCTGTCGCGCAACGACATGATGCCCGGGACCACGCCACTGTCGGGCGACTACAAGAGCCAGACGAACCTGATGCTGCCCTGGTAGTAAATAGGGTCTGTCAAATGGGGTCAGAGCCCTATTTGTATGTAAAGAGCGTCATTGTCCGGTTTTCATACAACCGCAGCCGCAAATATAGCGCTTCAGCGCCGTCTGGCTCAGAGCGCGGGGATAACACGGCCAGGATTCAGAATCCCGTTCGGATCCATTGCCTGCTTCAAGGTCCGCATCAGCGCAAGTTCCTCCGGACTACGCGAGTAGTGCAAGAAATCCAGCTTCTGCACGCCGATGCCGTGCTCCGCCGAAACCGAGCCGCTGAACTGCCCGACCGCGCGATAAACGACGCTGTAAATCCGCTTCACGTCCTCCTTGCGGCCGGTGTAACAGAGGAAGTGCAGATTGCTGTCGGCGATGTGTCCGAACACCAGCATCTTGCAATCCGGCAAGGCCGCCTGCAGCTCATGCTCGACGGATTCGAGAAAAGGCTGCATCGAGGAGATCGGCACGCTCACGTCAAAGTTCGCCGCGTTCTTGATGAAGGCGCCAATCTCGGCCACGCCATCGCGAATTTTCCAGAAGCCTTCGCGCTCGCGCTGCGACGACGCGATCGCGGCATCGGCCACAAGGCCGTGTTCCATGGCATCACTGAGCGTGCTCTCCAGCAGTGCCTGATCCCTGTCGGGGTCGGAGCCTTCGAGTTCGGTCAACACATACAGTGGGTGGCGCTCGCTGAAGGGAGACACGATACCTTTGCAGTTGTCGGTAATGAAGTGATAGTAGCTGTGCCACATGACTTCGAAGGCGCTGAGGCCGCTGCCACAATCGCGGCCGAGCCTTTGCAATAGTGCGATCACGGACGCGAAATCTCTGACAGCAAGCAAGGCGCTGCTGCGGCTCTTCGCTTTCGGGAACAGTCGCAGCACGGCGCGCGTGACGATGCCGAGCGTACCCTCGGTGCCAATGAACAGGTGCTTGAGATCGTACGCAGCGTTGTTCTTCAGCATCTTGTTCATCGAGCTGATGACCGTGCCATCGGCGAGCACCGCTTCGAGGCCGAGCACGAGGTTGCGCGTCATGCCGAAGCGCAGCACCTGGTTGCCCCCGGCGTTCGTCGCGATGTTGCCGCCAATGTTGCAGGTGCCGCGTGCGCCGAGGTCGAGCGGAAACACGAAGCCGGCCCTGTCGGCCGCTTCCTGGATCAGCTGCAGCGGCGTGCCTGCTTTTACTGTCATCGTCATCGAGGCGCTATCGATTTCCTCGATACCCTGCAAGCGTTCCAGCGACAGTGCCAGTTCATTCGCGCGCGGATTGCCGCCGCCGCAGAGTCCGCTCAAGCCACCTTGCACGACCACAGGCTGCCCGATGGAAGAACACAGTTTCAGGATCGCCGCCACTTCATCGGTAGACGCAGGACGCACGACGGCGAGGGGGATGCCGGGCGCTTCGCCCGACCAGTCGTGATGGTATTTCGCGGAAATGTCGGCGCCGCTAAGGACGGGCGCGGATACGGCCTTCTGTAACTGGGCGATCAATGACATGCAATGTGTCCGGTCAGTGAGTAAGCAAAGCGTAGTCAGTTACTGCTATTGAGCTCTATCGAGCATACGAGCGCGCCAGCAGTGTCGCGGGCTTCCGTTATAACAGCACAATCCTCAGCCCTTCAATTTGCCGGCAATCGTCTGCTCACCCGTGAGCTGGAATACTACATCAGCCTTCATGGGCAAGGTTTCCAGGCCATGGCGCGTGATGCGCTCGTAGTGCTGGATGAAACGCCCCAGCTGTTCGCGGTTCATCAGGCGTGTACCGTGCCCCGCGCTTTTTGCGGCGAGTTTGTCTTCCTGGTTCTGGCGCCATTCGAAGACCTTCGCAAAATCCGGCGCTTTGAGCATCACGAGGTAATCGATGGCGTCGTACAGCTGCGCATATTCACGGCCGATGCGCTCATTGACGTAATGGCGCCAGACGCCGTCGCGGTCTTCCTGCTCCTCGAGGCTGTTGATCGCCTGCGCAAGCTGCTCGTGGCTTTGCGCGCCGATCGACAGGCACCAGCCTTCCAGCACGATCACGTCCACCGGCGCCTCTACGCGCGGCCATTCCGCTTCCGGCGCGCGATCGTCGATTGCCTTGTTGAAACGCGGGATCGGCACAGGACCGGGCCTGCGCAAGGCGCTGATCGTGTCGAGCGCGAGTTGCACATCGTGCGTGCCGGGAACGCCGCGTGTCGCCAGCAGCGGATGCACGCTGCGCGCGAGATCCTGGCGCTCCGCGTAGGTCAGGTAAAAATCGTCGATCGACAGGTTGATGCACTTGAGCCCGAGCAGTTCATGCAGCATGACCACCAGCAGTTGCGCCAGCGTGGTCTTGCCGCTGCCCTGGCAGCCGCTGACACCGACGAGCAGCGCATGCTCGCTGTGCGCCACGCGCTGCTGGATGTCGTGGGCGAGCGGCAGGAACCATTGCTCCACGGATGCGAGATACGAGGTCGGCAATTGCTCCCTGTGCGCAAACAGTTCGAGCGCGGCGCGGAGCTCGGAGCTCATCGTCATTGCTCAGGCCTCCACGGCCGTGGCGTCGGGAAGATTGGCGTACACCTTGCGGGCGTACACCTTGCGATAGCTGCGACATTCGCTGAGCCATGACGCGCGAAGGCGAAACAGCGGCATACCGTTTCGATCGCATCCAGCGCTCCATCGGCGGCAAGCACGCGCAATTGCGCGGCCTTTGCCGCGACGGGAGGATGCTCGAAATCGATGACTGGATCTGGGTTCACGAAGGCTTGCATATGGCTTTGATGCGGGGCTGGCAGACGCGTTTCATTCAGCGTTTTCCTTGCGATTGTAGCAGATGTTAATTATTCTCCCGGACCATCTAGACGCGTCAAAACGACAAAAAAAACCACCTCACAGGGGACGAATATGCAGGCATTCAAATCGAAAGCAGTCCGTATCGGCGCGCTATTGCTTGCCGTTCAGAGCGCGCTGTTTTCGGTGAGCGTCAGCGCTCAACAGCAGGTCGAATTTCGCGGACCGATTCCACTGGCGCCGACGGGCCTTGCGGGCCAACCGCTTGGTGAAGGCCCATGGACCTACAAGACCGGCGAAGCGATGGACATTCGCGTTGAAGTCGTCGCACGCGGCATCGAATATCCAATGTCGATGGCCTTCCTGCCTGGCGATGCGGGCATGCTGCTCGTGTCGCGTCCCGGCAAGATCCATTTGCTCAAGGACGGCAGCGCCCAGGAAATCCCGGGGGGGCCGCCCTCGGTGTATTTCGGCGTCTCCGGCGAGCCTGCAGTTGCGCACGGTTACATCGACATCGCGCTGCATCCCGACTTTGCGACGAACCAGCTCGTGTACCTCGCCTATTCGAAACCCGCCGGCCCAAACAACGAGCGCAGCCTGGCCGTCGGTCGTGGCCGCTGGACCGGCGCGGCGCTCGAAGGTTTCGAAGATGTGTTCGGAGGCGACAATCCGCAAGTGAGCGGTGCGGCGCGCATCGCCTTCGGCACAGACAAGACACTGTACATCGCAACGGCTGGTCCCGATCCGCAGGATCTGTCGACCACCGGCGGCAAGGTACTGCGCATCAACGACGACGGTTCGATTCCGCAGGACAACCCCTTCATCGGCGCGCCGAACGCGCGCCCGGAAGTGTTTTCGTACGGTCATCGCAGCACGCTCGGCCTCGTGGTGCATGCGAATGGCAGCGTATGGCAGAACGAGAATGGCCCCAACGGCGGCGACGAGATCAACCTGATCGAGGCCGGCGAGAATTACGGCTGGCCGCTGGTATCTCTGGGCCGCAACTACGATGGTCCCTGGCAGTCGGGCACTGGCCCGAACCACAACGGCTATCGTCCACCAGTCGTGTACTGGACTCCGGCGATTGCCGTGTCCGGCATGATGTTCTACAACGGCGACGCATTGCCGAAGTGGAAGGGCGACATCTTCGTCGGCTCGCTGCGCACTGGCGAAATCCCCGGTACCGGCCACGTCGAACGCATCCTGCTGAACAACGACTTCCAGGAACTCCGCCGTGAGACGCTGCTGACCGATCTGCGCCAGCGCATTCGCGATGTACGCCAGGGCCCCGATGGCTTTATCTACGTCGCCACGGAAGAGAAAGACGGCGCGATTCTGAGAATCGTGCCGGCGCAGTAAGGGGGATTCTGTCGACAAAAGGCCGGCGTGATGCCGGCCTTTTCGTGTCTGGAGTGTGCGAAGGGCTTAAATGGGATCGGCGTTAACTGCGGCTGCGTTAAATGGGGTCAGAGCCCTATTTCCCTTTAGCTTCAGCACCCGGAAGACGGTTTTTTCGCAGGAAATAGGGCTCTGACCCCATTTAACGCCACGCTCCCTTCTACTCCCGCCCCGTCACCGGATTCACATAGTGATACGCTGGCAGGTACGCACTCGGATACATCTCGAACACGAGGCTCGGGGGTTCATCTGGTGGATTGGCTTCGGTGATACCCGGCGGCGGGCGCGGTGCAAGATCCTTCCAGCCCTCATCGTAGGTCGCGAAGTAGGTATTGATCTGCTGGTCCTTGTGCAGCATCCATACGCCATTGCGCTTCTGGAAAATATTTTCGTAGGTGCCACCCATCCAGCGGCCGACGCCGCCGTAGTTGCCCATCATGCTGAACGCGCGTGAACGCATCAGCGCGCTTTGTCCATCGGGCGCGATGTGGATCACCGGCTGATACTGCATGTGGTTGTGCAGCGTTCCGGGTAATTCATCCTGCACACCGTAGAGATCGAGGTTGCGACGAACACTTTCTGCACCGCGATAAACACCCCGCTGCGCGATCTCGATGGTACCATCTGGCGTGAAGATTCCTGTCAGGTCGTCCCACTGGTTGCGCTGCAGGTAATACCCGTAAATCGTATGCAGGCGCTCGACCGCGTCTGCGTCCTCCAGCAGGCCGAGGCGATTTTCCAGCACATCGAGCGCTGCCGAGGCTTCCGCCGCCGTGATGCTCGCGGCGGCTGCGAAGTCGTGGTTTTCCGGCTCCTGCATTGCCAGGCCAGGATTGGTGTAGTGGAAGGTCGGCACGAATACGGCGGGATAGTTTTCGTATTCGACACTCGGCGGCTGGTCGGGTGGCAGGCTTTCACTCGGCGTCGTGCGCGGCAGTGCAGTCACTGCCCAGCCATCGTCGTAAGGCGTGCGCATCGTCGAATACAGGTGCAGCTTGCTGATCTTCCACACGCCATCTTCGAAGCGGTACTCGTTTTCATACACGCCCGTGCCCCAGTGATGGCTGACCCCATGCACCGCTTCCTGCGAGAAATGATGCCAGCGGCCCTGCGCGCTTCTGCCGTCGACGGCGATCGTGATGACCGGCTGCAGTTGCATATGATCGTTGAGAATTCCCTGCTGGGGCCCTTCAGCGCCCCAGCTCTGGAAATACGCCAGTATGTGCTCCTTGCCGACATAAACGCCGGAGCCGCCCCACTCCACCGTAGCGTCGGCGGTGAACAGGTCGGCTGCCTGCGTCCACTGGTTCTTGTCGAAGTAAAAACCGAAGATGCGTTGCAGGTTCTCGATGTCATTCTCGGCTTCGAGTTGCGTGAGCTGCTGTTCCATCAGCGCAATTTGCGCGCTGAGCGTCTGCAGCTCGCTAGGCCTGTCCTGCGCGCTGGACGCCCCCGCGAACAACAGCGTTGTTGCGATCAGTATCCGGGGAATTTTTTTCATAAAGATGTCGTTCATTGCTGAACTCCTTCGTTGGCCGCAGGAGCAGCGTCACCGCTGTCACGACCTTGTGTATTTGCCGCGGGCGCTTCATCGCTGGCAGCAGGCGCTTTGTCATTCGCGGGCCTTTGCTCATTGAAAGCAGGCCCGTCCGCGGCGGCAGCCGGCGGAACATACCGCGCTACCGGGTTTGGGAATGAGAACGGCGGCAGGAAGGTTTCCGGCCACCAGCCATACGGCGCCGTCGGCGGCGCATCGGGTGGGATTTTATCGGATACCCAGATACCGTGATTGAGGTCTTCGTTCTTCGCCCAGCCGCCTTCATAAGGCACGAGGATCGTCTGGAACCAGCGCAGCTTGCTGATCTTCCATACGCCGCCTTCCTTCACGTATTCGTTTTCATAGGGGCCCTCGCCCCAGTTGGCTTCGACGCCATGCTTGCCAAGCAGCATGATCGTGTTCCAGCGCGCTTTCGCGCTCATGCCGTCATCCGCCAGCGTCAGCACAGGCATGAGTTGCAGGTACTCCTGCAACTGCCCGTCGCGCAGACCCTGCATGCCATCGTTCAGGGCGTAGAGGTATTCGCCAATACGTTGCTTGCCAGAGTAAACACCGTCGCGGCCGAATTCGAGCGTAGCGTTCTCCGCGAACAGCTGCAGCACCTCGTCCCATAGCGCCTCTTCCATGTAATAGCCATAGGCACGTTGCAGACGCTTGATGGCGTTGGAATCCTCGATGCGCTGCTTGCGCAGCTGCAGATCGGTGAGACGCGAACGCAAGGCAGCGATCTCGCCGGCAGCGGCTTCCATGGAGGCGCTGGCAGTGGGTTCTGTTTCCGTATCGCCGCAGCCGGCGACGAGAGCCAGCGCAGCGCAGAAAAACCAGGGACGAATCTTTATCATCTTATTATCCTTCGACCGGTTGTCGCGGCCAGATTATCCTGCCTCTGGCAAGCGCCGCAACCTGCCACGGTAGGCTATTGAGCGCCACGCTTTTGCCTGTAAACTCTGGCTCATGACCACTTTGCGACTGCAATTTTTAGCGCTGACGACTGCCTTCATTCTCGCGGCCCTGCCCGTCTGCCTTTTTGCGCAGGATTCCACCGCGCCGGTGGCGGAAATGGCCGGTACATGGACATTCAACGCGGACCTCAGCGACAAAACCGACGACAAGGTCGAAAAGGCCTTGCGTGCGATGGGAGAGCGCGCGCGCAGAGGATGGTTCGAGCGGCGCGATGACGTTTATCGGGGCGGGCCGGCCGAGCAAGAACTGTACGATCGCCTCTCGTACGACAAGCTGCTCGAAATCGACCTGGCGGGCGATGTGTATCAGTTCACCTACGCCGGTGAATTCGAGCGCCCGGTCTATACCGACAACCGCAGCCGTGCGGTCAGTCTCAACCAGCTCGACCAGGTGGAGGACTTCTCGATGGGCCATTGGGAGGACGGCAAGCTGCTCGTCGAAGCGCGCCCGCGTGACGGCGGCTTTGCCGAAGAGACCTACACACTGATCAATGGCGGGACACAGCTTGAAGTAGAGCTCTACATCCAGCCGCGCGGTTTCGATGAACCAATCGAAATCAGGCGCATTTTCGATCGGGCGATGACGACAGCGGAATGATCAGGCGCCTGCCTGGCACCGGGTTGCCTGCTAGCGTTGGGCTCCGGCACGCTGGATCTCGCGATCCTGCACAAGCTTTCTTTCGAGGGAACACGTAAGGAAGGGATACAGCAGTATTTCGCGCGCGAGCAGCGTATAGAAGAAGGCGGCACCGAAGGGAATAACTGCATCCGTCATCTTCCACTTGCTGATGTCGCTATCGAGATTGAAATGCATCGTCAGCCAGTCGAACACGAACAGCGTACCACCGCCGTACGTCACGAATACGAGGAGCACGTAGCACAACATGCCCTTGAGCCCATCGAAATTGCAAGCGCCCCAGATCGTCGCGAATCCAAAGGCGAAAAACAGCGCAAGTCGAATCAGGCACCTGTGCTTCGTGCGCACCTGGACCAGCAAGGGCACGATCATCAGTATCCGCCGGCGGCCGCGAGGAATTCCGCCTGGATCAGGTAACCAGGCAAGCGCAGGTTAGAGCCGATGAAGAAGCCTGTATCGAAGGCCAGTGCATAGTTGAAGAGAAGTGCCAGGAACATCGCCGGCAGCGCGGCTGCCAGGCAGTAGATCAGGATGGTCTTGTCCTTCAGGATCTTCAGCACTTGCTGTTCTTCTTTTCGGATGGGGACCTTTCGTTTTCAGCTCCGATCCCTCGTATTGCAGACATCATTGCAGCAGAACCGCATAACGCAATATTGCCGCGGCATTCGACGCCGCGCACAGCAGAGGCCTACGACTGTCCAAGCCAGCCCGCGGGACTTTTGATGACGGCGACGCCAACGATGTACCCGAACGTGGCTACCGCGAGAAAGAATGAAGCGATCCGAATCGTGCGTGTCCTGCCCCGGTTCAGCGCAATGCCGACGAACAGCAGGTAACACATCAGGAGCGCGATCTTCGTCGTCAGCCACATCTGGCTGAACAAACCGAAGTTGACCATGAAGGCCATCGTCGCGCCGCTGAGCAGGAAAAAGGTATCGACGATATGCGGCGTCACGAGTACGGCCTTGTGATTGAGCCACTTCGATTCGATGACCATCAGGTATGCGCGAAACAGGAAGCCCGTGAAACTGATCAGGGCGCAGGTCATGTGAATGGTTTTGATGGTCAGGTACATGGGCTGGACTGCTTGTATGCGAATGGACTGCGTCGGATTGAACGAGGCGGCTTGTCACGCCGAAGCGTCAGCGCAGGCGGGCCGTGGAAGGATACCCCAGTGCGGCCTGCATGTCCCCCGCTACGGCAGCAAAAATCCCCAACTGCGCCGCATCCAGACCGCCGCTGCCCTGCAGGCGCGAAGTATCAAAAGCGCTTTCACCTTCGCTTGCGGTGAAGGTACGCACCAGCGCGGAGCCCTGCTCTTCACGCTCGCAGAAGTTCAGCACACGGTCGAGTGTCATGGCCGGCTCGCGCACCAGTTCCTCGTAACGCAATTCCAGATAATCATCGGGACACTGCTGCATCGCTGCGCGCGTGCGTTCCAGCAGACCCTTCCAGTTGAAAGCCAGCGCCTCGACGCTGCCCCAACCGAGCTTGAAACCGGAGGCAACCACCTGGATACCGTCGCGTACGACGTAGATCATGCGGCAGCGCCCCAGCGCAGCGCGTAGCTCGGGCGCAAAGCGCGTAATCTCTGGCGTCTTGTTGATCCATGCGCCAGCGCCATGCACTTGCTGCTGCCTTGCGCCAAGCCTGCGGATCAGCGCGCCATTGGCCGCCGCAACGCGCGCAAGATCGCTGCCTGTACATCCGGCGCGCCATTCATCGACGGCAGCTTCGGCCTCTGCTTGCGAATAGCGCACATAATCATTACCGAGCGGATAGCGTTCATGCATCGCCTTGCCGCTGGCGCGGGCACCGCTGACGCGCGCCTGCGTATCGCGCAGCTGCAGCAATACCCGGTGGTATACCGCATCGAGTGTAAAACCGGCAGGCTCGGCTGGCGCGCAATAGGCGTTCTCGAAGAGGGCCTGCTGCGGATGGCGCAACACATGCTGCCAGCGTACCGCTTCACAGAGGTCACGGGTTTCGAACCAGGGTGTGATCTGCGGATGCAGGCCGAGGAGGTTGATCAGCAGCGTGGTGCCGCTGCGAAAGCCACCGATAAAAACAGGGATATCCTGCATGTCTTTTCCACTGGCCGGGTCACAATGAAGGCGGCGCAGTATAGCCAAATCCCGCATCCAAACGGCAGCGGAAACAGCAGCCCGACACAAGGAAAAAGCCTGGTGGTCCGGCAAAAGCCCTGTGGTAAATTAGCGCCGCCAAATTTTCATCCTTTCTAGCTACTTATTGACCAGGGACCATCATGACCAAACCATGCCGGGCGCCGGATCCAGATACAAAAACGCCCAAGTTCAAGCTCCCCAACAACGCCACCGACGCGCACTGCCATATTTTTGGACCCGCGCATCAGTATCCCTTCGCCGAGGACCGCACCTATACGCCGCCGGACGCAGGCCTCGACAAGTTCAAAGCGCTGCAGAAGATTCTCGGCCTGTCGCGCGCGGTGCTCGTGAATGCCAGCTGTCACGGTGTCAACAACGCTCCGATCATCGACGCCATCGCGCAGAGCGGTGGCGCGTATCGCGGTGTTGCCAACATCGACAAGAGTTTCGACGAGAAAGCGATCGAGACGCTCAACGCACAGGGTATCCGCGGCTGCCGCTTCAACTTCGTGAAGCACCTCGGCGGCGTGCCGGACATGGACGAGTTCCACCTGATCGTCAACCGCATCAAGCAATTCGGCTGGCACGTAGTAATGCATTTCGATGCGATCGATCTCGTCAGCCACGAGAAGCTGCTCGACGGCCTGCCCATTCCCTACATCATCGACCACATGGGTCGCGTACCAACGAAAGACGGCCTCGACCAGCAGCCTTTCAAGATTCTGCTCGAGTTCGCCAAACGCGATAATTGCTGGATCAAGGTCTGCGGCTCCGAACGTATTTCGTCGATGGGCCCGCCGTTCACCGACGCCATGCCCTTCGCGAAGGCGATCATCAAGATCGCGCCCGAGCGCGTGTTGTGGGGCACCGACTGGCCGCATCCAAACATCAAGGAACACATGCCGAATGACGGCGATCTCGTGGACCTGATTCCGCTGATGGCGGAAACGCCCGAGCTGCAGCAAAAACTGCTCGTCGACAATCCGCATCGCCTGTACGGCTTCACGAACTAAACGCATCAGGGCCGGCATCACGCCGGCCTTTTTTATTTCTGCTTTCAGGGACCTTATGAAACTCGACAGCATCCTCGACAACATTGGCAATACGCCGCACCTGCGCATGAACCGGCTCTTTGGCAGCAAGGCTGAGGTATGGATGAAGCTCGAACGCAACAACCCGGGCGCCAGCATCAAGGACCGCATTGCAAAGGCGATGGTCGAGGATGCCGAGACACGCGGCCTGTTGAACAAGGATACAGTCATCGTCGAGCCCACTTCGGGCAACACCGGTATTGGGCTGGCGATGGTCGCGACAGTGAAAGGCTATCGCCTGATCCTGACGATGCCGGAGTCGATGTCGGTCGAGCGGCGCCAGATCATGCGCGCGCTTGGCGCCGAGATCGTGCTGACGCCCCGTGAGAAAGGCATGCCCGGCGCGATCGAGAAGGCGCAGGAATTGTTGAAGGAACATGCAAACTCATGGATGCCCTCGCAGTTCACGAACCCGGTCAACACCGCGGTGCATCGCGACACGACGGCGCAGGAAATCCTCGCTGACTTCCCCGACGGCATCGATTACATGATCACCGGTGTTGGTACCGGCGGCCACATCACCGGCTGCGCCGAAGTGCTGAAGGTGAAGTTTCCGAAGCTGCAGGTCTTTGCCGTGGAGCCGGAAAAATCGCAGGTCATCGCCGGCAAGCCGAAGGCGCTGCATCGCATCCAGGGTGTAGGCGCCGGTTTCATTCCGGCGATCCTGAACATGGCCGCGCTCGACGGCACGATCGCCGTCAGCGAAGAGGCCGCCTTCGACATGGCGCGGCGCTGCGCTAAGGAAGAAGGCGTATTCATCGGCATTTCGTCGGGCGCGACGCTCGCCGCTGTGCAGCAGAAGCTGCCGGAAATCCCCGCGGGCAGCCGCGTACTGGTCTTCTGCTACGACACGGGCGAGCGTTATCTGTCGATTCCGGATTTGTTCCCGCCAGCTTGAGGGCTGCCATTCAGCGTTGATGTATTTTCTGAGTGCTTGACACGCACTCGGCTTGAACCTGGTCCGATTGTTCCAGTGTGCTGGACGCCCACTCGGGTTGAACTTGTTGCGGCGCTTCAGCTGGGAGGGCCGGGCCGGGCAAGGTTCTTTGCTCCGCCTTCCCTGCGAACGGGGGCTAAATGGGGTCAGAGCCCATTTGTTTTGTTAAGACAATTTTTGCTAATTGGGCTCTGACCCCATTTACTTCTTGAGGCGGTAACCCGTCTTGAATATCCAGTGCAGGATTGCGACGCAGATGAGGAGGAACAGCCCCGTCATAAGCAGACTCGTGGTGACATCGACGTCAGCGATCTCGTAGAAGCTCCAGCGGAAGCCGCTGACGAGATAGACCACGGGGTTGAACAGCGTCACCTTCTGCCAGAACTCCGGCAGCATGCTGATCGAGTAGAAGCTGCCGCCGAGGAAGGTCAACGGCGTGATGATCAGCAGCGGGATGATCTGCAGCTTTTCCCAGTTGTCGGCCCAGATGCCGATGATGAAGCCGAACATGCTGAAGGTGATGGTCGTCAGCACAAGGAACAGCAACATTGTAAACGGGTGCCGGATTTCCAGCGGCACGAAAAGTGCGGCCGTCGCGAGGATGATCAGGCCGATCATCATCGACTTCGTCGCAGCCGCGCCAACGTAGGCGACGACGATTTCGAATGGCGATACCGGCGCGGACAGCATTTCATAGATCGTCCCAATGAAACGCGGGAAGTAAATGCCAAACGAGGCGTTGGAAATACTCTCCGTCAGGATCGACAGCATGATCAGGCCGGGCACGAGAAAGGCGCCGTAGCTGATGCCATCGATTGCCGTCATGCGCGACCCGATCGCGCCGCCGAATACGATGAAGTACAGCGAGGTGGCAATGACCGGCGAGACAATGCTCTGCACCAGCGTGCGGAAAGTGCGCGCCATTTCGAAGCTGTAAATGGCCCTGATCGCGTAATAATTCATATGTAGCTTTACCGTTTCACCAGGTTGACGAAGATTTCTTCGAGCGAGTTCTGCCGGGTTTCGAGATCCTTGAAACGGATGCCGGCGCTGTCGAGCGCATCGAGCAGGTGCGTGATGTCGGAACTGTCACCCTGCTTGTCATAGGTGTAGGTCAGCAGCGTGCCATCGCCATTGAGCTCGAGCTTGAAGGCAGCCAGCGCCGGAGGTATGAGGTTCAGCGGCTCAAGCAGGTGCAACAGCAGGCGTTTCTCGCCGAGCTTCTTCATCAGCACGTCCTTGTCTTCAACCAGCATCAGCTCGCCCTTGTTGATGACGCCGATGCGGTCGGCCATCTCCTCGGCCTCGTCGATGTAGTGCGTGGTCAGGATGATCGTGACGCCCGAGGCCTTGAGCTGGCGCACCACGTTCCACATGTCCTTGCGCAGCTCGACGTCGACGCCGGCCGTCGGCTCGTCGAGGAACAGGATGCGGGGTTCGTGTGACAGGGCCTTGCCGATCATCACGCGGCGCTTCATGCCGCCGGATAGCGTCATGATCTTCGCGTCCTTCTTGTCGTCGAGCGACAGCGACTTCAGCACGCCCTGGATGAAGGCCTCATCGGGCCTCTTGCCGAAGATGCCGCGGCTTAGCCGCATCGTGGCGCTGACCGTCTCGAAAGCGTCGGTCGCCAGTTCCTGCGGCACGAGGCCGATCAGCGAGCGCGCGGCGCGGTAGTCCCTGACGATGTCGTAGCCGCCGATAGTTACTGCGCCTGAACTCGCCGTGACGATGCCGCAGATGATGCTGATCAGCGTCGTCTTGCCGGCACCGTTCGGACCCAGCAAGGCAATGATTTCGCCTTCGCGGATCTCGAGGTCGATGTTATTCAACGCCTTGAAGCCGGAGGCGTAAACCTTGCTCAGCTGCTCGATTTTTATTATCGAATTCATAATTAATTCAGCAAGTTGAGATTCAATGCTAAAGCTGGAAAAGAAACTACCTTAAATAAAAAAGGGTGGGCTGTTCGGCCCACCCTTTACAAAACCACGCGCAATGGCTGGCTTCAGGCGATCGAGGTCTTCATGCCTTTGATGTCGGTAACCGGCGCTTCAGAATGCAGGTCGTTGCCGAACTTCAGGAAGCACAGCACGATCGCGCCGATCAACGAGCCGAGACCCATGACCATAGCCGTGCTTGCCAGGTAGGTCGCTGGGTCCGTGCCGGCGTTGATGCCGCTCTGCATCAGGTAGCCGGCAATCGCCGGAGCCAGAATGGCACCGCCGCGGCCCATGCCGATGACGAAGCCGGTGCCGGTCGCACGCACATGCGTCGGGAAGACGTATGCGGCGATAGTGTAAAGGCCCGACACGCCGGCATTCCCGAAGAAGCCGGCGAAGGCAGCGAGGTAGCTCAGCTGCACGAGTTCAGGCGCTGAACGACCGAACAGGGCAACCCCGACCACGTTCAGCAGCAGGATGCCGATGGTCAGCGGCTTGACGCCAAACTTCATCGTCAGTAGACCAAACACCACGCCACCGAGCGCACCGCCGACGTTCGCCCAGGTCAACACGCCGGACGCGGCCGAGGCCGGGATACCCATCGTCGTGACGATGGTCGGGGTCCACTTGAGGATGTAGTAGAAGGTCATCATGTGGAAGAAGTAAGCCGCGGTGGCCAGAAGCGTCATCGCGATCAGGCCCGGCTTCAGAATGTCGAACACGGAAGTCTTGCGCTGGCCGGTCGGCTGCGACGGCAGTGCCGCGACGGCTGCATGGCCAATCTTGTTGAGTGCGGCGTTGATACGCTCGAGTGCGCCCGGAGGCTGCTTGCGCGCCAGCCAGTGCACCGACTCCGGCACGAAGAAGAAGACGACGGGGATCAATACCGCCGACAGGATCGCGCCGGAGGTGAACATCTCACGCCAGTTGGTGGCGCCAGCGTCGAGCAGGGCCTTGCCTACTTCGCCGCAGATGATGCCGCCGAGCGGATACCCGATGACCATCATCGAAATACACATCGCGCGATGCTTGATGTTGGAGAACTCGGCAACGATCGCGTTCGTCGTCGACAGCATGCCGCCGATGCCGAGACCGGTGAATACGCGCCAGGCCATCAGCGCTTCGACCGAACCGGACGTGGTTGCGAGGAACATGCCCACCGCCATAACGCCGAGGCAGCCGAGCGCCATGTTGCGACGACCGAGCTTGTCGGCGAAACCGCCGAGGAAGACTGAACCCACGGCCATGCCGATAAGCTCCATGTTCAGCACCCAGCCAAGGCGAGCGCGATCAATGCCGAACTCGCTCATGATGCCGGGACCCGACACGCTGATCGCCAGCACGTCGAAGCCGTCCATGCCATTGAGCAACACGGTGATGGCGACGATGAAGTACATCATGGGAGTCATGCGTGACTTGTCGATTATGTCGCGTGGATCGGTCATGGAAGGGTCCCCTGTCCTGTGTGATATTCATGACATCGGACAATGCGTCCGAATGGCAAGCTGCTATTTTATGAATCGGCTGGTACGACGGATGTGTTTTCTGCCGATGTAAAAGCAGGCAGAAACACAAGGTTCGGCAGCATAAAGCACCCTCCGGTTTATAAGCAAGGATATAGCCGCGCACATCCTGTTGCCCTGCGTGTATAGCCGCAGGAATGCCGCGGCGCGCGGCCGGCCTTGGTGGTACGGCCCAGGTAAGTACCTTATACTTCGGGACACTCGCAGCGCTTCCGCAGTCGCACATTTTCCAACCGGTACAAGACATTCCCATGATCAAACGCAGACATCTGCTCCAGTGGTCGGCAGGCGCCAGCACCGCGTTGGCGACAAGCTCGCTATGGACGCCATCCGCGCGCGCGCAGTCCGGCATCACGGCGCAAAGCCTCAATGCAAACCTGGCGCTGTTCAGCGGCAATGGCGGCAACGTGCTGGTACGCAAGGCCGGCAATGGTGATCTGCTGTCGGTCGATGGCGGGCTGAAGGCAAACGTCGCGAGCCTGCTCGCCAGCATTCTCGACACCTTCGGCAGCGATCGCATCACCACGCTGATGAACACACACTGGCACGACGAGCACATCGGCTTGAATGAAGCGCTGGCGCCCCGCGGCATCCGCATCTTCGCGCACGAGAATACGCGCCAGTGGCTCAGCACGCGCATCGAGCGCCCCTGGGAAGATATCGTTTTCGAAGCCCTGCCCGAAGCCGCGCAACCAAACGAAACCTTCTATCACTATGGCGAGCTGCAACACGGCGACGTCGAGGTCGCGTACGGCTACATGCGCCAGGCGCATACCGACGGCGACATGTACGTGTACCTGCCGCAGGACAACGTGCTGCACACCGGCGGCATCGTCTCGAGCGACGCCTGGCCGTTGATGGACTGGTGGACCGGCGGCTGGATCGGCGGTCTCGTCGACGGCCTCGAAACCTTGCTGAGCATCGCCAACGATGCAACCGTCATCGTGCCGGCGACTGGTTCGGTCATGACCAAAGCCGACCTCGTCGTACTGCGCGACATGTACGCCGAGCTGTTCAACGCGGTGCGCACGTCCTTCATGCAGGCGAACAGCGTGCCGGAAACGCTAGCCCTGAAACTCGGCGCCGCATATGAAGCGCGCTTCGGTCCCTCCGACATGTTCATCGAACTGTCGCAGTGGAGCCTGATCCCGCACTACGCGCCAGACGCCTGAGTCCTGCACACGAACGTATCGAAGCCTGCGCGGATTCGCGTGAGACACCCGGCCCTGCCGCGTCCATCGCGGAACGCAACATTTTTTACACAATCGCGCGGAATCCGGCCCCTATCGCTGAAGAGTGGATTAACCGGGCCTTGTCGAGCACCTTTTCAGGCAAGTTTCCACGTGAAAAAAGCACCGGCCTTCAGTAGCATACGAAGGTCGACAACCAATGAGGGACGCGCCATGTTCATCACCAAAAAACACCTGTCACGCCGCGCTGTGCTGCGTGGTCTCGGTACCTCGATGGCCTTGCCGCTGCTCGATGCAATGATCCCTGCCTCGACTGTGCTGGCGCAAACTGCGGCCAATCCGCAGCCTCGCCTCGGCTTCGTATTCTTCCCACATGGCGCCGTCATGGAGCGCTGGACACCGGCCGCAGTCGGCAGTGATTTTGAAGTACCGGAAATCCTCATGCCCGCGGCAAAATTCAAGGACCGTATGACGATCGTATCCGGCCTGCGCAACAAGCCCGCCGAGAGTAATGACCCGCACGGCATCGTGGCCGGCACCTGGCTGCGCTGCGTCGCGCCGAACGACGTCAGTGATCCGAACAAGGGGACGACCGTCGACCAGATCGCCGCTCGCTACATCGGCACGAACACGACCTTCCCCTCGATCGAAATGGGCACGCCGAATGGCGGCCCCTGCGCTCCCGGTTACTCCTGCGCCTTCGGCAGTGCGCTGTCGTTCCGCACGCCGGACCAGTCGCTGCCGATCGAAAACAATCCGCGCAAACTTTTCTTCCAGCTGTTCGGCCAGGGCGACGACGCCGTCGAGCGCGCCGCCATCGTCGATCAAACCGGTAGTATCCTCGATTCGATCATGGATGAAACGTCCTCGCTACAGCGCAAGCTTGGCCCGAGCGACAACGCGATGGTCGCGAATTACCTCGAGTCGGTGCGCGAAATCGAGCGTCGTGTGCAGATGATGAAGACGCAGGATCTCAGTAACGTCGAAATCCCGAACGCGCCCGTCGGCATCCCGACCTCGTTCGAAGACCATCTGAAAATCCTCTTCGACCTGATGGCCCTGGCCTACCAGGTCAACCTGACCAACGTCGCCAGCTTCATGATGGAGAAGGAAGTCAGCATGCGCACGTACAACAATGTCGGCGTCAATGAAGCCTTCCATCCGCTGTCGCATCATGGCGACGATCCGGAGAAGAAAGCGCGCCTGGCAAAAGTGCAGGCCTTCCATACCAGCACCTTCAATTACTTCCTCGAGAGACTCGATGCGATGCCGGAAGGCAATGGCAGCGTGCTCGACAACTCGCTGATCCTGTTCGGCTCGAACATGAGCAACAGCGACAAGCACAACCACGACCCGCAGCCGAACGCACTGTTCGGCAAGGCTGGCGGCACGGTCAAAGGTGGCCAGCACCTGATGTATCCGCAGGACACGCCGCATGCGAACCTGCTGCTGACGATGCTGGACCGCGCCGGCATCGCCGAAGAATCGTTCGGCGACAGCACTGGCACTTTTGCCGAAGTCTGATTAAGGGCAAGGCGTAATTCTGGGGAGCCACGTATGAAAATCCGCACATTAGTCAGCGTCATGCTGTTGCTAGGGGCCAACGCGGTTTACGCGCAGAACCTCGCGGAATTTGTCGCCAACGGCGCGCGTGACGAAGCGCTGTCAGCGCTCGCGCAGCATGTCGACGTCAATGCGACGCTGTCCGATGGTTCCACTGCCCTGCTATACGCCGCCTACAACGGCGATGCCGAACTCGCCGAAAAGCTGCTCGCCGCTGACGCCGATCCGAACAAGCCCAACGCCTATGGCGCTTACCCGCTGTCGGAAGCCGTGCAGCAAGGTAATGTCGATGTCATCCGTCTCCTGCTCGAACACGACGCTGATCCGAACCAGGGCAACCTCGAAGGCGAAACCGCATTGATGCTCGCCGCGCGCGCCGGTCATCGCGCCGCCGCAGAACTGCTTATCGAGCACGGCGCCGACGTCAACGCAAAAGAAGGCTGGGGCGGCCAGAGCCCGCTAATGTGGGCCGCGGCTCAAAGCCAGCCCGAGATGATGAAGTTGCTGATCGCCGCCGGCGCGGATGTAAACGAACACGGCGCCGCGCGCCTGTGGGATCGGCGCATCATGAACGAGCCGCGTCCAAAGGACATGAACAAGGGTGGCTTCAACCCGATCCTGTACGCCGCGCGCCAGGGCTGCACCGAGTGCGTCACGGTTCTCGCAGAAGCCGGCGCCGATCTCAACGCGGCCGATCCCGACCGTATCGCCGCGTTGAACCTCGCACTGATCAACCTGCACTTCGACACCGCCGCCGCACTCATCGAAGCCGGCGCCGACGTCAACCAGTGGGACCTGTTCGGCCGCGCGCCGCTGTACAACGCCGTCGACCTGCACACGCTGCCAACCGGTGGTCGCACCGACATTCCATCCGACGACAGGCTCAGCGGATACGATGTCGCGAAGATGCTGCTCGAGCGCGGTGCTAACCCGAACATGCAGTTGAAAGTCCGTCCGCCCTATCGCAACGCCGTGTTCGATCGTGGTTCCGACAACGTCCTCGCCGAAGGCGCTACGCCGCTGATTCGCGCGGCGCGTGCCGCCGACGTCGAGTCAGTCAAGTTGCTGCTGGAACACGGTGCCCTGGTCGATCTGCCGAACGCGCGCGGCCATACGCCGCTGCTGATCGTCGCCGGTATCGACTGGGCTTCCGCGCCGACGCGCGGTCGCTTCAAGACCGAAGATGCCAGCATCGAAACCATCAGGGTATTGCTCGAGCACGGCGCCAACATCAATGCGGTAACCGGAGATCCGGCACGCCGGCCGATCACGCAACTGAGTGATGCCGAGCGCGGCGCCGGCCTGCAGCCCGCGATTCGCGGCGCCGGCCTCGTCGATGGCCAGACCGCGCTGCATGCCGCCGCAAAGATGGGCTGGAACAGGATCGTCAAATTCCTTATCGACAATGGCGCCGAGCAGCAGGTCAAGGATTCGGTGGGACGCACGCCCTATGACCTCGCAATGGGGATTTTCCCCGCGGCGTACAACGCGCCGCCGTCGGAGCCAATCCTCGAAACCGCCGCGCTGCTGCGCGAAGAGTGCCTCAAGGTCGACGGATGCTCCATTCCAGATACCCTGCCTTCAGTCACTCAGTGATTGCTGGAACGGGAGTATGATAAAAAGCCGCGTCCTTCCGCGGCTTTTTTTATGAACCGGCGCAAGAGCAACCTGCAGCGAAAGCCCGCGCCCTGTGTAGCTGCTCCAAACGAGGCCGCAGGCCTTATCTCCGAGACCCATAAATGCCCATCGTCGAAGTCAGAAACCTCGTCAAGCGTTATCCGCGTCCCGACAAAAAAGGTGAAAGCTTCAACGCAGTGGATGGCATTTCACTCGCGATCGAACCGGGCGAAATCTTCGGTCTGCTCGGCCCCAACGGCGCCGGCAAGACCACGACCCTCGAAATGATCGAGGGCCTGACCGACATCGACGGTGGCGAAGCCAGGGTCGTGGGTCTCGACGTCAAGACCGAACCCTACAAGGTCAAGCAGCAGATCGGCGTGCAGTTACAGGCCAACGACTACATCGAAAAGCTGAGCCTGCGTGAGCTACTCGAACTTTTCACCGCGCTGTACGGCCGCGATACGCCGCCAGAAAAACTGCTGGGCAAGGTAAACCTCATCGACAAGGCAGACGCGCGTCCGAAGAATTTGTCCGGTGGCCAGAAGCAGCGCTTTTCGATTGCGTGCGCGCTGGTCAACGATCCGCAGGTCCTGTTTCTCGACGAGCCGACGACTGGCCTCGACCCGCAGGCCAAGCGCAACCTGTGGGATCTCGTGCTCGAGTTGAACAAGTCCGGCATGACCATCGTGCTGACGACGCACAACATGGAGGAAGCCGAATTTCTCTGTGACCGCCTCGCGATCATGGACCACGGTAAGGTCATTGCCGCCGGTACGCCCGACGAGCTCATTAAACAGTACGCCGCCGATGTCCCGCCGGTGCCGCGCCACGGCAATCTCGAGGACGTCTTCCTGCACCTCACCGGCTCCGCGCTGCGGGAGTGATGACGATGATTCTGAAACTGACCAGGACCTTCCTGCTGATCTTCATCCGTGACCGCCGCGCGATCATCTTCTCGCTGATGTTCCCGCTCGTGTTCATGTTCATCTTTGGTTTCGCCGGCAACCGGGCACCGCAACCCATCGGCATCGGCGTTGCCGACAAGGCTAACAACACGCTATCCGCCGAATTCAAGCAGGCGCTTGCGGAAAACCCGGTGTTCGAGCTCAGCGAAGGCAGCGAAGCGGAACTGCGCGCGCAGGTGCTCAATGGCGACATCAGCATGGCACTGATCCTGCCGGCCGAGTTCGAGGACACGGGCACTCCTACTCCACTGCCGGTCGTCGTCGATGCTACGCAGGTGAGAAACCTGGCGCTGGTCCTGCCTGTACTCGAACAGTCCCTGGTCGAGGCTGAACGCATGCTGCGCGGCACCCAGCCGTTGCTGACGCTGGAGGTCGAGGATGTGCAGGCACGCGCCCAGGATTACCTGGCCTTCGTCATTCCCGGACTGCTGGCGCTGAGCCTGATGTCGAGCAGCATCGCGGGCAGCGGTTTCAACATCGTGGAATTCCGCCGCAAAGGTATCCTCAAGCGTCTCTTCGTCACGCCGATCCAGCCACGCCACTTCATTGGCGGACTGGTCATTTCACGCACGGTCATCTGCATGGTGCAGCTCAGTATCGTGCTAGCGATCGCGGTGCTCGTGCTGGGACTCAATATTGCGGGCGACCTCCTGTCGTTGTACGGCGTGATACTCCTGGGCACGGCAGTGTTCCTCGGCATCGGCTTCTGCCTCGGCAGCATCGCCAAAACCCAGGAATCGATCCAGGCCATCGGCAATCTCGTCACGTTGCCGCAGATGCTGCTGTCTGGCGTGTTCTATCCGATCGAAAGCCTGCCCGATTTCGTGCAGCCCATCGCGCAGGCGCTGCCGCTGAGCTGGGTGGCGACGGGGTTGCGCGAAATCATCGTCAATGGCGCCAGCCTCTTCGACATCATACCGATAGTCATCGGACTCCTTGTCTGGGCCCTCATCGCGATCGCGGCGGCAATCAGGATGTTCGTCTGGAAGGAAGTAGCGGCCTGATCCATTCTAACCAGGCCTTGCGCGCCGCTACATAACCGGCCCCACGCCATTGATGCTGCGGCCATTGATGCTGCGGCCATTGCCGCAATCGCTTCAGCTGAGCCAGGTACCGCGAATCAGTTGCTGACTTTCTCGACGACTGGGAACACGACGATCTGCCCCGACTTTAACTGCGAGGCGTCGACCTGCGGGTTGTATTGACGGAACAGCCACATTGGCACGGAACGTTTGCGGGCGAGTTCACCCAGCAGCTCGTTGTTCCGGATGCTGTAGTTCTCGGTGTTGCGGATCCTGTAGCTCGCGAAATACTGCGCCTGCAGCGTGCTGTGATACTGCTTGCGGTTGGCTTCGAAGGTGGCGCGACTGACCGTCGTAAAGTCCACTTTCAACCTGTCGCCAACACGCACTGCGGCATTCGCGCGCAGGTTGTTCAGGCGGCGCAGAGCAGCCGAATCCATGCCGAGCCATTGCGCGAAGTGTCCAAGCGTTTCGTCGGTGTGGATTTCGATGGTGTTGTCGGCGGCAACCGAGTAATCCGAGGGATCGGAAGCCAGCACGTTTTCAGCGCTCGCCCCGGCTTCACGGCGTTGCTGCACGGGGTCGGCGGCGATGGCCGGAGTATTGGCAGCCTGCTCCATGGCAGATGGCGCCGACGTTGCAGCAGGTGTCGAGCCTGCTGCCAGGCGCAGCTGCTGCCCGGGCCGGATCATGTTGCGGTCGGTGATGCCGTTCAGGGTCATCAGCGACTGCGTCGTCACGCCGAAGCGCCCTGCGATTGCCGTCAGCGTATCGCCACGCCGCACGGTGTACTCGCGGCTGCTGGGGACCGCCTGCCGGCCACTGTCGTTGACGACCAGCGTCGGCACCACGCCGTTCTGCTGCGGCAGGATGATTTTCTGGCCAATGCGCAGGCTATGGCGATCGCGCAGCTGGTTGATGGCGACGAGCTCGGAAATCGAGGTCCTGTACCGGCTTGCGATGCCCGACAGCGTGTCGCCGCTGGCGACGGTGTGGCTGACATCCGGAATCTGCGCGTCATGCAGGTCCGCCGCCGCAATTGCGTTGATGCTGGCGTTGAACTCGCGCTGCAAGGTGCTGCGATCGACCTTCAGCACGTAGCCTTTCGGAATGCGCTTGTTGCCGGTCCATACCTGCTGCAGCAGCGCCGGGTTGGCGCGCTTGAGGTCGCCCATGTCGACACCGAGCGACCTGGCGATGACGGCTGCATCGACAAATGCAGTCAGTTCGTGTTCGGCGAAGTCGGGATATTCGGCGTAGTTGATCGTGCCGAAATAGCGTTCCGCATTGCGTTCGACTTCGCGTGCGGCAAGAAACTGCGGGTAGAAGTTGCGCGATGCGAAACCAAACCGCGAACCCTTGTACTCGGTGATGATACGGCCAATGTCGTCGCTGCCGGTGTCCCGCACGGCGCGCGCGATCCCGTTGACGCCATGGTTGTACGCGGTAAGCGCCAGCGGCCACGAACCGAGGGTGCGGTAATCCGCCTGCAGCATGTCCAGTGCCGCATACGTTGCGCGATAGGGATCGAGACGCTCGTCGACCAGCGTGTCAACGCGCATGAAACGCTGCGCGGTTTCACGCATGAACTGCCACATGCCGCTGGCTGCGGCACTGGAAAATGCGCCGGGATGAAACGAGGACTCGACATGCGGCAATGCGGCGAGTTCCACCGGCAGGCCTTTGGCCCGCGCCACGCTCTCGATATGTTCACGATAAGCGCCCGAGCGCTCGAGGCCTTCCTTGTAGCGATCGGACTGGCCGAGCTGCCAGCGGATGCTGTCGGCGGCGAGAGTCAGGCGCTCGTTGCTTACGTCATTGCCCCACAGATCGAGGATGCGTTGTTGTTCGGCGCTGAGCTGGTTGCGCTTGCCGGTGGCCAGCACGCGCAGGTCGGCAGCGATCTCGTTGCGGCGCGCATCGATGCGCTTGCTGTCGCGCGCGAGGTCGTCATAAATCACGCTGAGGGTCGCCGCGTCGTGCAGGTAACCGTGTTCGGTATCGACCTCGGTGTAGACCTTGATCCAGAAATTGATCGCGGGCCGGATACTGTCAGGGACGGGGAAATCGCTGTCATCGGCGACGGCGGTGTTTGCAAAGGGCGCGGACAGCGCTGATGCGAGCGCAAGCAGGATGGTCAGGTTGAAACGCACCAGAAAACGGCTGACTACTCTGGTCTTGATTAGCGTCATGAGTCTTTCTTTCCCCCCCCCCTGCCAACGACTGCGGTAGGTTAATGAAGCGCCCTTGCATTGACAAGCGCTTTCACGCCCGGACGGGGCTGCTAAGGGTCTGTTACAAAAGGCTTTGCGGGATAATTGAAAGCCTGCATCATTGCGCCCGATCAATGCCACAGACGACGGAGCAATGCGATGGACCTCGTGGACCTTTTTCCCAGGACGATTGCAGTGGCAGAACTGCAAAGCCTGACACCCGACCTCATCACGAAAGCGATCGACCTGATCGATATCGGCAGCAGCAGCGAGGTGCCGGGCGACGGTGCATACACGACGGACCAGCAATTGTTGAATCGCGTCATATTTCGCGCCGTGAAGGCAGAAATAGTCGGCCTTTGTCATGAATTCGCCAAGGCTTATTCGCATGTCGTCGACGACATTGCAATATGCAATTCCTGGGGCAACGTCATCCGCCAGGGCGAGTCAATCCACTACCACCAACATAGCAATGCCTACATTAGCGGGTCGTTCTACCTCACGGAAGGGGCACCCTTCAGCATTACGGATCGCGAGCGAACCCATCTCTTCGGCTTCGCACCGCGGATCCAGGCAGGCGACAACCCTCGGGCCCTCGAGAGCTTCACAATCAATCCAAAGCCGCGCCGTATCATCCTGTTCCCTTCCGGCATGGCCCACAGCGTGCTGCCATCAAGCTCGCAGCAGAAACGCTATTCAATTGCGTTCAACGCGGTGCCAGTGGGGCGAATCGGGGGGCCGACGGGCTTGCTGGATATACGGCTAGTCGAATAAACGCGAAGCCAGAAGCGGCGCCACTCCCACCGTTGCCGGGCCCTGGCGCAAGCGCGCGGCTTAGTGCGTCATCGCGTAGATCAGGTAGTTGATGCCGAAGCGGTAGGCCAGCGCCGTCATCGGTTCGGGATAGTAGGGATCGTCGGCGTGTTCCCAGGCATCGCCCATGTCCATGTTGAAGTCGATCGCGACGATCAGGCGCCCCTCTTCGTCATAGATGCCAGCCCATTTCTGCGGACCGTCGAGCTGCGCCTGAATGCTGCCGTCTCCAGCACGGTACAGATGGCGCTCGCCCGGGATCTGGGTCAGCACGTCGAGGTCGTACAGCGCATGAAAGACTTCATCGCGCGCCGGGTCGAGCGTGACGATGCCATAGCCAGGTAGCACCTTGCTCATCGCCCTTTCCATGATCGGCCATTCGCGTTCACTGTGGAAATCGTCGATGACGAGGAAGCCGCCCTTCAGCAGGTACTCGCGTAGCCTTGCGGCTTCTTCGTCGCTGGGTTCCCAGTAGCCCTGCCCAACCTGCTGCGCGAACAGCCAGGGGTGATCGAACAGCGCGTCGTCCATCAGGTCGATGTGGTGGCTATCGTCTGCCATGTCGACGTTGGTGAGGCGATCCACGCCGCCCTGGAAATGGAGTTCGGCTTCGGGATAGTCGATTGCCCACCAGCCGCGGCGCAAGCCATAACGGCCGCGATTCGTGGCACCACCATCGGCATAGACCATACGCGCCATGTGGAACTCGGCGGTAGGGTCCATTGGATCCAGGGGCTCCTGCGCGGATGTGAGTGCGGAGAGCGTCGCTAGCATGACGAAGCCGAGGAAAGTACGCATGACAACTACTCAGGATGATCCGGGGCGACTATAAAGAACTTTGCCACGCCTTGCACCTCGCACGCAGGCGCCGATCCGCGCGGACCTGCATGCTACCGGGTCAGGTCATTTGCACGAGTTGCACCACATCGAATGCCGGTTCCTCGTAAGGATGAGCCTGACGCAGCGCCGCAAGCACGGCGCGCAGCACGGACTCCTCGCAAACGGTCAGCACGCGATATTCCTGCACCGTTTCCAGTACACACTCCGAACCGATGGCCGGAGTGCTGCCTTCAAGCGGCCGGAACTGCCCTTGTCCCAGCGTCTGCCAGCAGCAGCGGTCGTAATTGCCGATGTGCCCGGCACCGGCGTCGAAGATGGCGCTCTTGACCTGTTCGAGGTGACTCTCCGGCACGTAGAAGCCTATCTGATACATGTCCTTGCCCCTGGAAAAAAGCGAGTTGTACGTTGGTGTATTGCGAGAAGAACCATGACTGAACATGCACTCGAACTCAATGCCCTCACCAACGGCGGCTGACTAAATGGCACTCCGGGAGGAATAAAAGGCGCGGCGGGCCGTTCTTCATGCCAGCGAGCACAGCCAGCGGGCACATCGAGGTAATCGGCCGGAGCTGATCTGACCTGCGCAGGGCAGCGCCGTCGAGCAAAGGACCAGGCCGTGTCCGTTTCATGGAGTTGTAGTTTAAACTCCGCCCCGTTTCCGGGTTCGCCCAGGAAGCAGGAGCCGCATGTCAGGAACTAACGAGGCCGCTCTCCGGACAAACACAACACGGAGCAACAAACCCATGTTTCAGAACCTCGTCGACATCATCGCTGCCCCGTCTGCCGCGTTCGCACGCCTGAAGGAAAAACCCGCAATCCTGTTCCCGCTGCTGCTGGTCGTCTTCGTGACTGCCTCGGTGCAGGCCGGTTACGTGCTGCTGACGGATCGTGGTTTCCTCGCGGAACAGCAGGTTGAGTAGGTTACAGCCATGCTTCCCGATCTTACCGCGGCGCAGCTCGAACAAATGGAAGAAAACATCCGCAACCAGAGTACGGCCTCACTGATCCTCAGCAGTACGCTCGGCACCGTCGTGGTGCTCGTCCTCATCATGGCGTTGTTTGCACTGTACCTGCACTTTGCCAGCAAGTTCAGTTTCGTCCAGCTCGGCTGGAAGGCCTGGTTCTCGATGATGTGGTGGACTTCCATTCCAACGATATTCGGCGCTCTCGCGTCCTGGGTTGTCCTGTTGAGCAATAGCAACGGCCAGCTGCCCATCATGGAACTGAACGTGCTGAACTTCACGAACCTGCTTGGACTCGAGGTACAGGGGCCGCTGGCGTATCTCACACCCTTTTATCTGTGGTCCTTCGCACTACTGGCGCTCGGTTACCAGAACTGGACGAAGAAAAACCTGCTTTCTTCTGCAGTCATCGCACTCGCGCCATACATCGTAATTTTCGGCCTCTGGGCCGTCCTATAATTTTTTACCGAAAGCACGAGTCGTATCTACAGGAACCTCGCACATGAAAAAAGCGCTCATCATTGGTGGCATTGTCGTAGTCGTGGTCGCACTCGCGCTGGTCAACAGCGGCCGGGGCAATTCCGCGCCCGAGATCATTCTCGAGGCGGTGCAGATGCAACCGATCCGCGCGTCGATCCTGGCTTCGGGCAAGCTGAGTAACGAGGACGAAGTGCTACTGAGCACTGAAGTCATTGGCAAGGTGAGTGCGCTGTACGTCAAGGAAGGCGACGCGGTCACGGAAGGCCAGTTGCTCGTGCAGATCGACGACGAAGCGCTGCGGGCAATGGTGGACCAGCAGCAGGCTTCCGTGCGCATGCAGCAGATTGCGATCGACGCGCAAAAATTGCGTCTCGCCAACCTCGAAAGCCAGTGGACGCGCCAGAACGAACTGCATACGCGCGGCCTCGTCGACGATAACACCTTCGAAGTCGCGACCAACGATCTCGAGCTGGCCAAACTCGACGTGACGAGCCGCGAAGCCTCGCTCGAGCAGGCCCAGGCGATTCTTGCCGAATCCGAAAAGAACCTGAGCCGTACGCGCGTGTACTCGCCCATCAGTGGCATCGTGACCTCGCTTGATATCGAAGTCGGCGAGATGGCAATCTCGAGCACCACGAACGTCGCGGGATCCAGCCTGATGACGATCGCGAACCCCGCCAGCATCAACACCGAAGTCAACGTCGATGAAGCCGACATCGCCGATGTCGCTATCGGCCAGGAAGCCGAGATTGTCGCGATCGGTTATCCCGACCAGCCGATGAAAGG
>JBEGWB010000171.1:0-23722 GCA_041178065.1 Pseudomonadota bacterium
ATAATGTGGCGTATCTTCCGGCGCCGTGCTCGGCTGCGCTGCCGTGTTGAGCGCGGGCATTTGCTGAAAAGCCTCTTGCAGACGCGCGTCCCAGTTGCGTTTGACCTCGCGCAGGTATTCGTTGCCTTCCTCGAAGCGGTAATACGGCTGTAATGCAAAACTGTTTGCCAGGTACAGCTGCAGTTCAATCGGGGGGCCGACGCTGAGATTGCTGCGCATGGTCGAGTCCATCGACACGAGCGCGCATACGGCGGCGGTTTCGAGCGGTGTGTCCGGGCTCAGGATGCGGTCGAGGATCGGTTTGCCGTACTTGCTCTCGCCGATCTGCAGATAGGGCGTGTCCTTGCTGCTCGTGATGTGGTTGCCTTCCGGATAGATCATGACGATGCGGTGGTCCATGCCGGCGATCTGCCCGCCGAGAATGAAACTCGCCTGGAATCCCTGGCCGTGCAGGCCGTGCCGGTCCTGCTGCGCCTTGCTGAGTTCGCCAAGATAATCCGCGGCTTCGCCGACGGAGCCAACGGTATTGAGATTGATCGCCGTCTGCTGCCGGATATCTTTCTTCAGCTGTGCCATCGTCGATTGCGTGGTCGCGAGATTGCCAGCGGTCATGATGACGAACTGGCGCTGCGGACCGAGATCGAAGCGGAACATCTTGCTGTAGGTGCTGACCTGATCAACACCCGCGTTCGTGCGGGAATCGGAGCAGAACACCATGCCGGCCGCGACGGAGATGGCTACACAATAAGTCATGGGTTTTCCTGGGGGGGAGATCAGCCTGGGGCGCGAATGCCTGCACTCGTTCTACACAGCGGATGCGCAGCGGACTGCGCTTTGCGGCGGCAGTATAGCCGAAATGGGGCGACGGGTACGGAGCGTAGTTCCCCGCTATTCGGCCAGTCGATCCCGTAGCTGCAGCAAGCGCGGCGCCTGTTCCCCCAGGTCCTGTTTGCGCAGGATTTCCTGGTCGGTCAGTCCCTGCAGCTCATGCGGAAACACGAGCCAGGTGTCGGTCGTGTGCAGATAATAGTCGGGACTGTGGCTGGTCCGATTGTGCGCGGGTTTGAAGTAGGGCATCGCCAGCTTGATCGTCGGCGCCGCGTCGCCGAAGAGTATGTGCAGCTCCCTGAGTACCTGATCCATGCTGAGCCCGGTGTCGAACACGTCATCGACGAGCAGCAGTGAATCTTCAGGCTTCAGCCTGGCATGCAGATAGTCGAGGCCATGCACGGCGACCTGTGCACGCTGTTCCATGCCTGAGTAGGATGAGGTGCGGATGGCGATGTGATCGCAGCCGAGGCCGAGGAATTCCATGATTTCCTGCACGGCAATGGCAACCGGAGTGCCGCCGCGCCAGACGCCGGCGATCAGCGTTGGACGAAAGCCGCTCTGCGCAATGCGGAGCGCCAGCTCACAGGAGTCACGCAGCAGTTGTTCGGCGCTGATGAACTGTTTCAGCATCGCAAGCCCGCGGGCTTACTCCTCTTCTTCGCTGCTGGTTCCGTCGTTGCCGAGCAAGCCGAGGGTCAGGATGTTGAGCAGGGAGCGATCTTCCTCGAGCGTCGGCAGTTCGAAGTTGTAGGGCGTATCACTACGCGATGGCCTGCGGGTTGGCGCAAGCGGGGCGTCCTTCTTGTTGGAGCCGACGAGACCGAAGCTCATCGTGTACAGGAATGAAGGATCGGTAACCTGCGTTGAAACGATAAAGTTGCCGCTCCCATCGAGCGCCGGGCTATTCGGATAATTCTGCCTCAGCACGCTGAGCGACTGGTCGGCGAGATCGTTCAACCCCATGCGCAGGTACATCTCCGTCATGATGTCGAGCGCGCGCGGCACCTGCGGAGCGCCCTGGTAGTTTTCGACGACATAGCGCGCGCGCGTCAACGCGGCGAGGTAAGCCTGGCGTTCAATGTAGAACTCGGACACATGGATCTCGTAGTTTGCCAGCAGGTTGCGCAGGTAGATCATCCGCGCGCGTGCATCGGGCGCGTATTCGGAGTCGGGGAACAGCTGCAGCAACTGCGCGAAGTCGGCGAAGGATTCACGCGCCTTGCCCGGGTCGCGCTTGCTCGGGTCGGTCGGCATGTAGCGGCCGAGGATGCGGGTGTCTTCGCTGTAGAAAGACATGCCCTTCATGTAATAGACGTAGTCGATGTTCGGGTTGTCTGGATACAGGCGAATGAAGCGGTCGGCGGCGGCGCGCGCGGCTTCGGCTTCGCCATTCTTGTAGTAGGCGTAGATCAGTTCGAGCTGCGATTGCGCGGCGTACTGGCCGAAGGGGAACGCGGCCTCGATTTGCTGGAACACGGCGATTGCCCGCGGCCAGTTGCCACTTTCGACCGAGCGCAGGCCAAGGTCGTAGAGCTGCTGCTCGTCGGAATTGGCAAACTCGTCTTCTTCGTCGGAGCAGCCGGCGAGGGACAGCGAAAGAAGGAGGAAAAGGGACAGCCAGAACTTGTTCACGGGAATCTTCACAGGCTTTGTATAATGGGCGGGCAGTTTACTACCGATTCAGCAATTGACCCAACTCATAGGCCTGAGCTGGTTCACGTTGTCCGACCCTGATTTTTGCCCGTAGTTCCACTGGAAATCCGCATGACGCAGCAAGTTCCCGATATAGAAGACGAAATCGACCTCGAAGACGAACAGGAAGGGGCCGAGCCGGCTGTGGTTGTGCGTGAATTGCCGGCAGAACTGGGCGGCCTGCGGCTCGACCAGGCGGCTGCGCAGGCCTTCCCGGAGTATTCGCGCGCGCGGTTGCAGCAGTGGCTGAAGGATGGCCTGCTGACGATGAATGGACAGAGCGTCAGGGGCAAGGAGCGCGTCCTTGGTGGTGAAAGCCTCGAGTTGCGTATCGAGCCGGAGGTGCACAGGGAATTCGCAGCCGAAGCGATGGAGCTGGATATTCTCCACGAGGACGATGCGCTGATCATCATCAACAAGCCGGTCGGACTTGTCGTGCATCCCGGCGCGGGCAATCAGTCCGGCACGATGATGAACGGGCTGCTCGCGCATTGCCCACAGCTGGCGCAACTGCCGCGTTGTGGCATCGTGCATCGTATCGACAAGGATACAAGCGGACTGCTGGTTGTGGCGAAAACACTGGCGGCGCACCAGGACCTCGTCGCACAGCTGCAGGAACATACCGTGACGCGACGCTATGAAGCGGTGGTGCAGGGTGTGCTGACTGCCGGTGGCACCGTCGATGCGCCGATTGCGCGCAATCCGGCGCAGCGGCAAAAACGCGCGGTGTCGGAGGTGGCGACAGACGCGCGTCCTGCGATAACGCATTACCGCGTCAAGGCCCGCTTCCGCAGCCACACGCATCTGATGCTGCAGCTCGAGACGGGGCGCACCCACCAGATCCGCGTGCATATGGCGCATATTGGCCATCCGATCGTTGGCGACCAGGCTTACGGCGGCCGCCTCAAATTGCCGAAAGGCGCGGTTCCGCAGTTGCTCGACTTCTTGCAGCAGTTCCGCCGCCAGGCGCTGCATGCGCGCGTGCTCGGCTTCGAGCACCCTGACACCGGCGAGTACGTCGAATGGGAAAGTCCGTTGCCGGACGACTTCAACCGCCTGCTCGAACTGCTGGAGATGGATCGTGTCTGACAGCCTGTACTGTCCGGACTGGCCATTGCCGCCGGGCGTGCATGCTTTTGTCACGACGCGCTCCGGCGGGTACAGCAATGGCGCATGGGCTTCGTTCAATCTTGCGCAGCATGCGGGGGACGCGGCCGACGCTGTCGAACGGAATCGGCGCCTGCTAAGCGACCTGCTGCGCGCGCAAATCGGCAACGAGGTTCCGGCGATCCAGTGGGTGCAACAGGTTCACGGCACGCGCGTGTTCCATAGCGGTGACACCGCGCTCGTTCCCGCGCCCGAAGCTGATGCACTTTACGGCGCCGAAGGTCCACTGACGCTCGGCATACTCACGGCAGATTGTCTGCCCGTACTGTTTTGCAGCGCCGATGGCCGCGAGATCGCCGCGGCGCACGCCGGCTGGCGTGGCCTCCTGAACGGTGTACTCGAAGCAACGCTGGATTCGTTTCAGGTGCCGGCCTCCGCCGTCAGCGCCTGGCTCGGGCCGGCGATCGGACCCTGTCATTTCGAGGTGGGCGATGAGGTGCGCGCCGCATTCCTTGCCGCGTCAAAACCCGCCGAAAGCGCGGCGACTGCGCGCGCCTTTACGCACGGTTCCAGGCCGGGCAAATGGCTGGCCGACCTCTATGCCCTCGCTCGTCTTCGCCTCGCCGCCCGTGGCGTCGGCAGCATTCACGGGCAAACGCTTTGCACGGTCTGCCAGCATGAGCGCTTCTATTCCTACCGCAAGCAGGCGCTCACTGGACGCTTCGCGACGCTTATCCTGATTGCACCCACCACTTGATTTTCATCAAGGTTCAGGGGTTTCCGACTTGAATAGACCGCCAATGTCCCTACTTTAGGGGCATCACATTGTTGTAAAGGGGCCGCATCATGCGCATGGACAAAATGACCAGCAAACTCCAGCAGGCACTCGCCGATGCGCAGTCGCTGGCGGTTGGCAAAGATCACAACTATATCGAGCCGGTGCATCTGATCACTGCGTTGCTCGACCAGAAGGGCGGTTCCTTGCGTCCTTTGCTGACGCAAACCGGCTTCGACGTGGCTGCGTTGCGCAAGGGGCTCGACAAGCTCATCAACGATCTGCCCACTGTCACCAGTCATGACGGGCAGGTCATGATCTCGCCCGAGACCAGCAAGCTGCTCAACGTCGCTGACAAGATTTCGCAGAAGAACCAGGATCAGTTCGTTTCCAGCGAAGTGATACTGCTTGCCGCGATGCAGGACAAGGGTCCGCTCGGCAAGCTGCTGAATTCCTTCTCCGTCAGTGCCAGCGCACTGGAAAATGCCCTGAAGAACTTGCGCGGCGGCTCGACGGTGGACAACCCAGAAGACGAAGACAAGTTCCAGGCCTTGAAGAAATACACCGTGGACGTCACCGAAAAAGCGGAGCAGGGCAAACTTGATCCCGTGATCGGCCGCGATGACGAAATTCGCCGCACGATCCAGGTGCTGCAGCGCCGCACGAAAAACAACCCTGTCCTGATTGGCGAGCCCGGCGTTGGCAAGACAGCGATCGTCGACGGTCTCGCGCAGCGCATCGTCAATGGCGAAGTACCGGAAGGTTTGAAAGGCAAACGCATCCTCGCGCTCGACATGGGCGCACTGATCGCCGGCGCAAAATTCCGCGGCGAATTCGAAGAACGCCTGAAAGCTGTGCTCAACGAACTCGGCAAGCAGGAGGGCTCGGTTATCCTGTTCATCGACGAAATTCATACGATGGTCGGCGCCGGCAAGGCCGAGGGCGCGATGGATGCCGGCAACATGCTGAAGCCCGCGCTTGCACGCGGCGTGTTGCATTGCGTGGGCGCGACCACGCTCGACGAATACCGCCAGTATGTCGAGAAGGATGCTGCGCTCGAGCGCCGCTTCCAGAAGGTGCTCGTCAATGAACCGAACGAGGAAGATACGATCGCGATCCTGCGCGGTTTGAAGGAACGTTATGAAGTGCACCACGGCGTAAACATCACGGATTCCGCAATCATCGCCGCGGCGCGCCTGTCCGCGCGCTATGTCACCGACAGACAACTTCCGGACAAGGCGATCGACCTGATCGATGAGGCCGCGAGCCTGATTCGCATGGAGATCGATTCGAAGCCGGAGGACATGGATCGCCTCGAGCGCCGCCTGATCCAGCTGAAGATCGAGCGCGAAGCGCTGAAGAAAGAAACCGACGAAGCGTCGCGCAAGCGTCTCGACAAGCTGCAGGAGGATATCGGTCGTCTCGAGAAAGAGTATGCCGACCTGGATGAAATCCTGCGCGCCGAAAAATCCTCGGTGCAGGGCTCGCAGAAGATCAAGAGCGATCTCGAACAGGCGCGTATCAATATGGAATCCGCGCGCCGCGCGGGTGATCTGGCGCGTATGTCCGAGCTACAGTACGGCGTGATCCCCGAGCTTGAGAAGAAACTCGCGACTGCGGCGAATCCGCAGCTTGCGGAAATGAAACTGCTGCGCAACAAGGTGACGGAAGAGGAAATCGCCGAGGTCGTGTCGCGCGCTACCGGCATCCCCGTGTCGAAGATGCTCGAAGGCGAGAAACAAAAACTGCTGCGCATGGAGGATGAACTGCACCGGCGTGTCATTGGCCAGGCTGAAGCGGTCAACGCCGTCGCCAACGCCGTGCGCCGTTCGCGTTCAGGGCTGTCCGACCCACGGCGCCCAAATGGTTCGTTCCTGTTCCTCGGGCCGACGGGCGTCGGCAAAACCGAGCTGTGCAAGGCGCTGGCGCAGTTCCTGTTTGACACCGAGGACGCGATGGTGCGTATCGATATGTCGGAATTCATGGAGCCACACTCGGTCGCGCGCCTGATCGGCGCGCCTCCCGGCTATGTCGGCTATGAGGAGGGCGGCTATTTGACCGAGGCTGTGCGGCGCCGTCCGTATGCAGTACTGCTACTCGACGAAGTCGAGAAGGCCCATTCGGACGTGTTCAACATTCTGCTGCAGGTGCTCGATGATGGCCGTTTGACCGATGGTCATAGCCGTACAGTCGACTTCCGCAACACAGTGATAGTCATGACCTCCAACCTCGGTTCGGATCGCATCCAGGAGCTTATGCAGCGCGGAGGCGACGAAGACGCCGCGTATGACGACGTGAAGGCCGCCGTGATGCAGGTCGTGACGAAGCACTTCCGCCCCGAGTTCATCAACCGCATCGATGAAGTCGTCGTGTTCCATCCACTACGGCAGGAGCAGGTGCGCGGCATTGCCGACATCCAGCTGGGGCTATTGCGTAAACGGCTGGCCGATCTCGATTTGCAGCTCGCACTGGATGACTCCGTGCTCGACAAGCTGGCTTCGCTAGGTTTTGATCCGGTGTACGGCGCACGTCCGTTGAAGCGCGCAATCCAGCAGTGGCTGGAGAACCCGCTGGCGCAGGAAGTGCTGAAAGGCAGCTACCCGCCTGGCAGCACGGTGCGTGTGCGGCTTGTCGGTGACGACATCGCGTTCACGCACTAACGCTACCGTAAAACGCACATCTCTGCGGCCCGGCGCGATGTCGGGCCGTCATTTTATTCAAGCCGCCGCGGCTTTGCCGGACCGCTCCAGTATGTGCGCGTAGTGTTCGCTGACGGGCACAAATTTTCCGCTGCCCGCCTCGTAGCAATGAATATCGCCATGTTCGATGTCGTAGACCCAGCCATGGAGCAGAAGGTCGTTCTTCGCCACGCGCTCGGCGACCGAGGGATGTGTCTCGAGGTGCTTCAACTGCATGATGACGTTTTCTTCCGTCAGTTCCAGCAGTTGCTCGTGTGATATCTCGTCATGCCGCGCCTTGACCTTGGCGCAGGCCGCCGCCGCGTGCGACACCCAGTTGTACACGTGTGGCAAGTGCCTCACCGATTCCGGATCCATGGCGCCTTTCATCGCGCCGCAGTCGGTGTGTCCGCAGATCACCACGTGACGCACTTTGAGCACCTTGAGCGCGAATTCGATCGAAGCGTCCATGTCAGTGGTGATCGCGGCAAAGTGCGGCGGTACCAGGTTGCCCGCGTTGCGCGCGATGAAGAGATCCCCGGGCTGCGTCTGGGTGATCAGGTTGGGGTCTATGCGCGAATCGGAGCAGGTGATGAACAGGACCTCGGGATTCTGCCCCTTCGCGAGCCGCGAAAAGAGCGCCTTCCTTTCGTGGAAGAGGGTTTTCTGAAACTTGGCGATACCGGCGATTAATTTTTCCATGGGGCGTCTCCTTTGGGTGGGGGAACTACGACACTGTGAAGAATGCCGGACACATAAGTGGCAGGAAAAGATCTCCCATATGATTCTTGTGATAGGAATTGACTTGCACGGTAGAATCCCGGAGCATCGCTTTTCATGAAAGATTTGAATCTGTCATTGAAGCAATTGCGCTACTTCCTCGTGGCGAGCCAGCACAAAAGCCTGCGTAAGGCGGCCGGCGAACTGAAGATCACGCAGCCCTCGCTGAGCGCGCAACTGAAGCTGCTCGAGGATGCGCTCGGCGTGGAATTGTTTGAACGCTCGCGCGGCGGTGTCAGCCTGACGCCGATCGGTCGCGACCTCATCGCCGAAGCACGCCAGGCCGTAAATGCCGCGGAAGCGATCATGGACTTTGCCAGCATGGCCTCGCAGGGCCCGGCCGGCACCTTCAAGCTAGGCGTGCCGCCATCGCTCGGTCCCTATTCCCTGCCATTCATTCTGCCCGCGGTGCGGCAGAGCTACCGCTCCGTGAAGTTTTTCATTCGCGAAGCGGTCAACACGGAGCTTACCGAGGGCCTGAAAGCCGGCACTTACGACCTGATCATCACGACCTTGCCGATGGCCGACCCCGCCCTGACAATCGTGCCGCTGTTCCGTGAACCGGTTTATCTCGTGGTGAGCGTTGATCATCCACTGGCGAACACGCCGGTCATTCGGCCGGAGCAACTCGAGGGGCTTGAAATCCTGACGATGGAAGAGCATCACCTGTTTTACAAACAGGTCGAGGAGTTGTGCACGCGCTTCAATGCCAAACTGCTGCGTGACTATGAAGGCACGAGCCTCGACGCCATCCGTCAAATGGTGTTCCTCGAGATGGGCGTGGCATTCCTGCCGGCGCTGTACATTCGCTCGGAGATCCGCGACCGCAACGACCTGCATGTGCTGTCGATAGAAGGCGAATCGATTTATCGCGTGCACGCGCTCGCGTGGCGCAACACCTCGCCGCTGCGGAATTTCTTCCGCGGCCTTGCCGCGTTTTTCCAGAAGGTCTGCAAGAAAGAATTCGGCGACGATCTCGTACTGCAGTAGCATTGCGCGGCAGTAAAGCGGCAATCAAACAGGAAACGTTCATGGGCATTTTGAATTCATTGTTCGGTGGCGGCAGCAAGCCAGCGCCGCAGTATGCGCACGTCAGGATTCATCCATCCATCGACAATGGAGTTGCCAGCACCGATCCCGCCTTCAGCGGCGGAACGCTGAAATGCAAGTGCGCCACCGCTCCGGTGGAGGTGAAGATAGCGGCCCAGACTGCGCACAACCATGTTTGTGGCTGCAGTAAATGCTGGAAGCCGACGGGTGCGCTGTTCGCTCTGATTGCCGTCGTCCCGAAGGACAAGGTTAGCGTGGTCGCAAACCCCGAGAAGTTGAAGATCGTGGACACCAACGCCGCAATCCATCGCTACGCCTGCCGCGACTGCGGTGTACACATGTATGGCCGCATCGAAAACCATGGCCATCCCTTTCATGGCCTCGACTTCGTGCATACCGAACTGTCGAGCCAAAAAGGCTGGAGCGCGCCTGAGTTCGCCGCGTTCGTGTCGTCGATCATCGAGCAGGGCGCCGATCCGGCAAAAATGGGTGAAGTGCGCGGCCGGCTCCGGGAGCTGGGTCTTGAGCCCTATGACTGCCTGTCGCCGGCGCTGATGGATGCGATTGCGGCGCATGTCTACAAAAACAGGAAATGAAACTCGACTCCCCGTATTTCGCCGCGGTCGATCTCGGCTCCAACAGTTTCCACATGGTGATCGCGCGCGTGCAGGACGAGCGCGTCGAAATCATCGACCGCGAGAAGGAGATGATTCAGCTTGCGCGCGGAGTGAATGCTGAAGGACGCCTGACCGCGTCCGCACAGAAGCGCGCACTGGCCTGCCTCGCGCGTTTCGCCGAGCGCCTGCGCGACATTCCACGACAGCAGGTGCGTGCCGTCGGGACCAGGACCCTGCGTAGCGCGCGGCAGTCGAAAAGCTTCATCAAGGCCGCCGAAGCCGCGCTTGGCGTACCTATCCAGATCATTTCCGGGTTCGAGGAAGCGCGTCTCGTGTATACGGGCCTCGCGCATTCGGTCAGCGACGATCACAACCAGCGCCTCGTCATCGACATCGGTGGCGGTAGTACTGAGCTGATCATTGGCAAGGACTACGATCCGTTCTGTCTCGAGAGCGTCGGCGCTGGTTGCGTGACTTACACCGAGGAATTTTTTGGCGATACCGGGCGCGCTACGCCAACGCGCTTCCAGAAGGCCTATCTCGCCGCCTGCGCCGAGATCGAAGAATTGCGTCGGGTATATCTCAAAACCGGGTGGAAGATTGCCTATGGCACCTCGGGCACGGTGCGAGCGATTGCCGACCTCTTGCAATCGCGCGATGGCGGCGCCCAGATCACCGCCGCATCCTTGAACTGGCTTGCGAATGAAGTGCAAGGCGGCAAGGCCGCGCTGCACGGGATACCCGAGCTGCGCCGCTCGGTGTTGCCTGCTGGCATTGCGATTCTGAAAGCCATTTTTGATCTGTTGAAGCTCGATGCGCTCCATGTCGGCGATGCCGCGCTCAAGGAGGGGTTGCTCTACGACAGTATCGGTCGCTTCAGCGACCACGATGCACGCGTCAGCACCGTCAGGAATCTGCAGGAGCGCTACAAGGTCGATGTCGAGCAGGCGGAGCGCGTCGCGCAGACGGCGCTTGCGTTGTGGCGTCAGATCGATGGTCCGCAGCTACCGCAGGTGTCGCGTACCAAAGTGCTGAAGTGGGCAGCGCAGCTGCATGAAATCGGCATGAGCATTTCGCATTCGAGCCACCACCACCATAGCTACTACATCCTGCGTAACAGTGACCTGGCGGGATTCGGTCGCTATGAGCAGTACATCCTCGCCAACCTCGTGCGCAATCACCGCAAGGGGCTCTACGAGGACAAGTTCGAGGAAGTCGACGACCAGACCATGGCGGCGCTAATTCCCCTTGTCGTGTGCCTGCGACTCGCGGTGTTGCTGCACCGCCGCCGCGAGGGTGTCGATATCACGCCCGGTTTCGAGGAGCATCGCGGCGAGTACCGGCTGAAGTTTCCAAAGAAGTGGCTGGCGAATCACCCCCTGACGCTGGCCGGCCTTGAGCAGGAACAGAAGTACTGCGATTTCTTCGACATCAGCCTCCGTTATTGACTGGTCCGAACCGCGTAGTTCTGGGTTGAGGGCGGGCAGCGGCCTTTGTGCAAATCCCGGGGAAATGGGTTTGTAGGTTGTTTGCCTGTGGCCGTGCCGGGCATCTTGCATCCTATAATCCCGCGACTTAATTGCGTGGATCTGACTGTGACCTTTTCGCACGACCTCTCCTCAACGAAAGCACAGCGCGCCATTGTCCTGCTCGTCTCGCTTCTCTCATTCTGCATCGCCGCGCCAGGCTCCGCGCAGGAAGCCGGCGAGAGCGATGGTTCGAAGTCCATCGTCATCCCCAAGCTGCAAGGCGAGCCCACCATTGACGGGGTGCTCGATGAAGCGATCTGGTCGCAAGCCCTCCTTGTAGACGATTTTCATCAGTACGAACCGGTTGAGTATGCCGAGCCTACGCAGAAATCGCAGGTCTGGCTTTTTTATACCGACGATGCGCTGTACATCTCCAGTTTCTTCGAGGAGCCGGACATGAGTCTCGTCTCGGCCAACATCATGCGCCAGGGCCAGAGCCTGTCGAGCGACGACATCATCGCCGTGGTGCTGGATCCCTACCTCGATCGCCGCAACGGTTATCGTTTCGAAGTGAACCCCAACGGCGTGCGCTGGGAGGGTCTGTTTCAAAACGTCACGGAAGTCGAGTCCAACTGGGATGGCATCTGGCAGGCGCAGGCATCGCGCGCGGAAAACGGCTGGTACACGGAAATGCGGATTCCCTTCCAGACAATTTCGTTCAATCCGGATTCGGATTCGTGGGGCATCAACTTCCGCCGCGCGATTCGCCGCAACAATGAAAGCATCGCATGGGTATCGCGTAACCGGCAGGTGAATCCTGGCGTCGCCGGAACGATCACCGGCCTGAATGGCTTGCGACAGGGCCTTGGCCTGGACATCGTGCCGTCGATGACGCTGCGTGAAGACCGTGTGTACGGTCCGGTCGGTTTTCGCGAACAGAATTTCGAACCGCAGCTCGACGTGTTCTACAAGCTTACGCCACAGCTGAATGCCTCGCTGACGCTGAACACTGATTTCTCCGCAGCCGAAGTCGACGATCGGCAGGTCAACCTGACGCGCTTCAACCTGTTCTTCCCCGAGCGTCGCGACTTCTTCATTCGCGAATCCGATATTTTCGAGTTTGGCCAGATCGGTACCGGCGGCTTTCAGCAGGGCAGTGGCGGCAATCCCGCTATTCCTTCGGCGGCGGCGCAAAACGGACGTCCGTTCTTTTCGCGGCGTATCGGACTCTCTACCACCGGCGCGCCTGTCGATATCAATGCCGGCGCGAAAGTCAGTGGCCGTGTCGGCGACTGGAACGTCGGCACGCTCGTCGTCAGCCAGGACGAGGATGTGGTCACTGGCGTTGACGCGCAGGAGATCGTCGTCGGTCGCGCCGTGCTCAACGTACTCGGCGAATCGCAACTCGGCGTGATCTCGACCTATGGCGATCCGCAATCAAATTTCGACAACAACCTGATCGGTACCGACTTCCGCTACCGCAACTCGCGCCTGGCGAACGGAAACACGGTACAGGGTGTGCTGTTCTACCAGCAGACCGATACGCCGGGAAAAACGGGCGATGACTATTCGTGGGGCGCGGGCCTTTCCTATCCGAGCAACCAGGGCTGGCGCGGCGGCTACATGTACAAGGAAGTCGGCAGGAATTTCGACCCTGCGGTCGGTTTCGTCAACCAGACGGACGTTGGCGATCACGCGCTCGATTTCGGGTATCGCCACTTCTTTACGCCGGGCGGCCGCATGCGTTCGATATACGGTGGCTTCGATGGATATCGCGCGAATTACCTCGATGATGGCAGCGTCAACAACCAGAACATCGGTCTGCGCATGACGGCCAATACGAACACAGGCGACGTCGTGTTCATGCGCCTGATCAACAGCCGCGAAGTCCTGCGCAGCAACTTCACGATCAACCGGGCAGCCGATGGCTCGCGCACAGTCGTGATTCCGATGGGAGATTATTCCTTCAACGAGATGATGATGGGCCTCGACCTGGCCGCGCAGCGAAAAATCTCCGGACGGCTGACGGTGCGTGGGGGCGAATATTTCGACGGCAATCGCCTGCAGCGCGGCGCCGAGCTGACCTACCGACCGACCGCGCGCTACAACTTCGGGGTTTCGTACAGCGAGAACGAGATTCACCTGCGTCATGGCAACTTCACGGTAAGATTGCTGAGTCTCCAGTCGCAGATCGCGTTCACGTCGACCTTGTCGTGGAGCACGCTGCTGCAGTACGACAACGTGTCAGAGGCGGTGGGGATCAACAGTCGGCTGCACTGGATTCCCGAAGCGGGCAAGCAGGCCTTCCTCGTGCTCAACTATGGGCTGAGGGATCCTGACAAGGACAACGTCTTCGAGTCCTACAGGGCGGATTTGTCACTGAAGTTCAGCTATACGATTCGCTTCTGACAGCCGCCTGGTACGCGGTTCTCTTTGGCGGGACGCTGGTTTATAGTCACCCGACTGTCCAATTACTGTGGTCATCCCTTGAAATTCTGCGGATTCCCGGCACTGATGTTCCGCGTCCTGCTGTCGGTAACGGCAGCGCTGAGTAGCGCCGAGCTAGTGGCGCAACGCATGCCATTTCGTGCGGGCCCTTCACTCGCGGGCGATGCGGTGGTCGATCCCGATGGCGCTGAGTTCCATTTTGCGCGCCTGATCTATAGCGACCGGGGCGGGCGCGGCGGTGGCTTCGGCCGTGGCAGCTGGACCACTGACATGCCTGAAGCCGAGCACTTCTTCATGGAGGGCCTGACGCGGCTGACGCTCGTCGACGGCACTCCCGTCAGTGTTTACAACGGCGCTGGCGGTGAGCGTGTCGATTTGCTGGACGGGTCCGTCTACGAATATCCCTTTTTATATGGCGTCGAAGTCGGCCGCTGGACGATGAGTGCTGGCGAAATTGCCATGCTGCGCGACTACCTGCTACGCGGCGGCTTCCTGATGGTCGACGATTTCCACGGTAGCGAGCAATGGGCCGGTTTCGTCTCGGTGATGCAGCGCGTGTTTCCCGACCGCGCGATTGTCGATATCGACAGCGATAACGAAGTGTTCCACGTGCTTTACGATCTCGATGAACGTATCCAGGTACCGGGCCTCGCCGCGCTGTACAACGGCACGACATATGAAGGCGACGGAGTCGAGCCAACCTGGCGTGGCATCTACGATGATGATGGCCGCCTGATCGTGGCGATCAATCACAACATGGATCTCGGCGATGCCTGGGAACATGCGGATACCCCGGAATATCCGGAGCCGATGACCGCGCTCGCATACCGTTTCGCCGTCAACTATGTCATCTATGCGATGACGCATTAGCCTCGCAAGGACTATCTCCATATGCACACCCGCCGCTTGCGCACCACGTTGCTGTTGTTATCGCTGGCTTTGCCACACGCTGCTGCATTCGGCGCCGACGATGAACTCGTCAGCCGCGCGCGCGCTATCCATGAACGCGTCATGACCATCGATACGCATGTCGACATCGAACTGAATCATGCGACAAGCGAGTTCCTCCCGGCTAACGGCGCTGCGCAGGTCAACCTCGATACGATGAAGTCGGGCGGTCTCGATGCCGCGTTCTTCATTGTGTTCGTGGGGCAGACGGCGCGCACCGACGAAGGCTATCTCGCGGCAAAGGCTGACGCGCTTGCCAAGTTCGATGCCATCCACCGAATGACCGACTATCTTTATGCCGACCGCATTGGACTTGCGACTACCGCCGCGCAAGCGCGGGAAATTCACGCGCAGGGAAAGCTGGTCGCGCTGATCGGCATGGAAAACGGCTACGTCATCGGTCGCGATCTGCAATTGCTGCAGGACTATCGGGCAAAGGGCGCGCGCTACATGACGCTGGTGCACAACGGGCACAATGACATAGGCGACTCCGCGCAGCCGAATGCGATGCTGGGCGATATGCAGGCCGAGCACGGCGGTCTCAGTGAGTTTGGTTACGAGGTGGTGGACGAATTGAATCGTCTCGGCATCCTCGTCGACATATCGCATGTGTCGAAGCAGACGATGCTACAGGCTACGCGGCATTCGAAAGCGCCGGTGATCGCCTCGCATTCCGGCGCCGCTGCTGTGTTCAGGCATGCGCGCAACATGGACGACGAGCAGTTACTGGCCCTGCGTGATAACGGCGGCGTCGTGCAAATCGTGGCCTTCAACACCTACCTCAGGGAAGGCGGCAACGCCTCGCTTGCGGAACTGGTCGACCATATCGATCACGCCGTGCAATTGATCGGCATCGAGCATGTCGGCATTTCATCGGATTTCGGCGGCGGTGGCGGCGTCAGCGGCTGGAACGGTGCGGCCGAGACATTCAATGTCACGCTCGAACTCGTACGGCGCGGTTACAGTGAAGAGGACATTGAAAAGCTCTGGGGCGGCAACGTGCTACGCATTCTCGAAGCGGCCGAAAAAATCGCGGCAAGCCCCTGAATTCCCTGGCTTCGACACGCGCCAGCCTTGACAGCCACGCTTTCGTCCCGATAATCTGCGCCGCTGACTTGGTGTGCGGGTGTGTCGATTACCGTCGACCGTCTGTAGCAACGATTTCTGCGGCAGGTAGCGTAGAAGTTTGCGAAAGACCGCGTAAGGACTGACTCCAGTTGCTTACCTACCAAAGACCCGTTTGAACGCAGTAGGGCTTCAAGTTTTTTCTTGGGCTCCGGTTCAACATCCATCGGCAAATCATGCCATGGGTCACAGGGTTCGACCCGAACCCGGCCAAACTGAATACAGGATTCGTGTGCGCGGCTTTTTCGGCCTGAGCTGACGCTCAGGGGCTGAAGGCTCCTTTGGCCTGAGCTGACGCTCAGGGGCTGAAGGCTCCTTTGGCCTGAGCTGAAGGCACTGTGTAGCGCATACGCTTATTGGCAATTTTCCGGACTCTGAGAGGACATGACCGTGGCACTACTTTCCGGCGGTGAGATGCTGATTCGTGCGTTGCACGATGAAGGCGTTGACATCATTTTTGGCTACCCCGGTGGGGCAGCCTTGCATATTTACGACGCGATTTTTACACAAGACAAAGTCGAGCATATCCTCGTGCGCCATGAGCAGGCGGCAACGCATGCCGCTGATGGTTATGCGCGGGCTACCGGCAAGCCGGGCGTGGTGCTGGTGACCTCGGGTCCCGGCGCGACTAACGCTATCACCGGTATCGCAACCGCCTACATGGATTCGATCCCGATGATTGTCATCTCGGGGCAGGTGGCGCGGGGTTCGATCGGCTCCGACGCCTTCCAGGAAACCGACATGATCGGCGTCTCGCGACCCATCGTGAAGCACAGCTTCATGGTGCAGAACCCGCAGGACATTCCGGAAGTCGTCAAGAAAGCATTTTATATTGCGACCACCGGGCGTCCTGGTCCTGTCGTCATCGACATTCCGAAAGACGTCACCGACCCGGCCACCAAGTTTGAATACGCGTATCCCGAAGCGGTGAAGATCCGTTCGTATGCGCCGCCGACGAAAGGGCACTCGGGCCAGATCAAGAAAGCCGTCGACATCCTGCTCGGCGCGCGCAGGCCGATCATCTACAGCGGCGGCGGTGTCATCATGGGTGAGGCATCTGAATTGCTGACGGCGCTCGCGCGCAAGCTCGGTTATCCGGTCACCAATACGCTGATGGGACTGGGCGCATTTCCTGCGCCGGACAAGCAGTTCCTCGGCATGCTGGGCATGCATGGCACCTACGAAGCCAACATGTCGATGCATGAGGCCGATGTAATCCTGGCCGTTGGCGCGCGCTTCGATGACCGCGTGACGAATTCGGACGTGAAGAAGTTTTGTCCTGATGCGACGATCCTGCACATCGACATCGATCCCTCGTCGATCTCCAAGACCGTGACTGCGCATGTCCCCATCGTGGGCCCGGTTGGGCCTGTCCTGAAAGAAATGCTCGAGCTTGTCGAAGCGTCCAAGGCGAAGATCAACAAGGAAGCGCTCAAGAGCTGGTGGGAGCGAATCGCAGAGTGGCGCAAACGCGACAGCCTCGGCGTCAGGCCACATGCAGGCGGGAGCATCATCAAGCCACAGCAGGCCATTCAGATGCTGTATGAGGTCACGAAGGGCGACGCGTACGTGACCTCGGACGTTGGCCAGCATCAAATGTTTGCCGCGCAGTACTATCACTTTGATAAACCTCGGCGCTGGATCAACTCGGGCGGGCTCGGCACGATGGGCTTTGGCTTGCCGGCGGCGATGGGCGTGCAGCTGGCGTTCCCGACCGCGACGGTTGCCTGCGTCACGGGCGAAGGCAGCATCCAGATGAACATTCAGGAGCTTGCTACCTGCAAGCAGTGCGCGCTACCGATCAAGATCGTCAACCTGAACAACCAGTCGCTCGGCATGGTCAGGCAGTGGCAGGACATGCAATACAGTGGTCGTCATTCGCAGAGCACATACGCCGATTCGCTACCGGACTTCATCAAGTTGGCCGAGGCCTACGGACACGTCGGTATCAAGATCGAAACGCTCAGCGAATTGAAAGAGAAGATGCAGCAGGCCTTCGCGATGAAGGACAAGCTCGTATTCATCGACATCTACGTTGATCCGGAAGAGCACGTTTACCCGATGGCCATTCGCGGCGGCGCGATGAGTGAAATGTTCCTGAGCAAAACGGAGAGGACCTGACAATGAGACGCATCATATCCATTCTCATGGAAAACCAGGCTGGCGCCTTGTCGCGGGTCGTGGGTCTGTTTTCGCAGCGCAACTACAACATCAACTCGCTTACTGTCGCGCCAACTGAAGACCCGAGTCTGTCACGGCTGACACTGACTACAGTGGGCGACGACCGCAAGATCGAGCAGATCATCAAGCATCTGAACAAGCTCGTCGATGTCGCGAAGCTTGTCGACCTCACGGAAGGCAGTCACATCGAGCGCGAACTGATGTTGATCAAAGTGAAGGCAACTGGCGCCCAGCGCGCCGAAGTGAAGCGTGTTGCTGATATCTTCAGGGGAGTCGTGGTTGACATTACTCCCACGATGTATACCATCCAGCTCGCCGGTACCAGTGAGAAACTGGATGGATTCATAGCCGCTCTGGCCGGGACTCCGATACTGGAAGTCGCCAGAACGGGTGTATCAGGTATAGCAAGAGGGGAAAAGGTTCTGAGTCTGTAGTCCCATAATAAAGTCCCACAATAAGTAGACAGGACACACACTCGGGCCATAACAATTAGAACGCGCTGATACAGATTACAATTCTGTAAAAGAACAGATAAAACCAGGCCAAAATGCCTGGTTTTTTTATGGGCGGGAAAAAGTGCCACGTGGGTGGGGCGGATCATCTCTCCCAATCGAGCTGCATGCGCCCACGGCTTGGGACGCATGCATTATTCATGACTCTTCTTACACTACTTTTTTCATGTCGGTCATGTGGCCGCGGAGACTCTGGCCGATTTTTTCGATCGGGTGATTGCGGATCGCTGCGTTAACGGCAATCAGCTCGCGGTCGTCGACGTTGTTGTCTTTCACCTTGAGGCCGGCGCCGATGATGTCGGTGTCGACTTTCGCCATGAAGGGTTTCAGCATCGGTACTGCAGCGTGCGAGAACAGGTAGCAGCCATATTCGGCGGTATCAGAAATCACCTTGTTCATTTCGTAGAGCTTCTTGCGGCCGATGAGGTTCGCGATCAGCGGAGTTTCGTGTAGCGACTCATAATAGGCGGACTCTGCAATTACTCCAGCCGCGACCAGCGTCTCGAAGCACAGCTCAACACCGGCCTTTATCATCGCTGCCATCAGGATGCCGTGATCGTAGTACTCCTGCTCACCGATCGCGTGCGCACCTTCCTTGCTGGCTTTTTCGAATGCCGTTTTGCCAGTTTCTTCGCGCCAGCCGAGCAACTTGGCGTCATTGTTCGCCCAGTCCTGCATCATTCCGGACGAGAATGCGCCAGTCATGATGTCGTCCATGTGCTTTTCGAACAGTGGGCGCAGAATGTTTTTCAGTTCTTCACTGACATGGAAGGCCTTGATCTTTGCCGGGTTGGAAAGGCGATCCATCATGTTGGTGATGCCGCCCTGCTTGAGGCCTTCCGATACGGTTTCCCAGCCATGCTGGACCAGTTTGCAGGCATAGGCGGAGTTGATGCCCTTCGCCACCATGAGGTCGTAGCAGAGAATCGAGCCGGTCTGCAGCATGCCGCAGAGGATCGTCTGTTCGCCCATGAGGTCCGACTTCACTTCAGCTACAAATGAGGACTCGAGCACGCCAGCGCGATGACCACCGGTAGCAGCCGCGTAGGCTTTTGCAATTTCGAGACCGTCGCCGTTCGGATCGTTTTCGCGATGCACGGCGATCAGGGTCGGGACGCCGAAGCCGCGTTTATATTCTTCGCGTACTTCAGTGCCAGGGCATTTCGGCGCAACCATGATCACGGTGATGTCCTTGCGGATCTGCATGCCTTCTTCAACGATGTTGAAGCCGTGCGAGTACGCGAGGCATGAGCCCTGCTTCATCAGCGGCATGACCTTGGTGATAACGCCAGTGTGTTGCTTGTCGGGAGTCAGGTTCAGCACGAGGTCGGCAGTGGGGATCAGGTCTTCGAAGGTGCCAACCGCGAAGCTGTTTTCGGTGGCGCTCTTCCAGGACTGGCGCTTCGAGGAAATCGCGTCGGGGCGCAGAGCGTAGGAAATATCGAGCCCGCTATCGCGCATGTTCAGGCCCTGGTTGAGACCCTGAGCGCCACAGCCGAGGATGACTACTTTCTTGCCTTTCAGCTTGTTCACGCCATTGCTGAATTCCGACTTGTCCATGAAACGGCATTTGCGGAGCTGGTCCAGCTGCAGGCGCAAAGGCAATGTGTTGAAGTAGTTCATCTCGGTTCTCCGGGGTTGCGGGTAAGAAAGGCGGTGATGGTAAGGCCTGGCTCGTGTTGCGTAAAATGAACAATTCGCAACTCGGTATCCCGTAATTCGCAATGTGGGGTATGCTGCTGCTTATGAATCAGCGCGAATTGATCTTGTTTCTGCATTTGGCCAAGACCTTGAACTTTGCCCGGACCAGCGAAGCATGTCATGTCACCCCTTCAAGTCTGAGTCGGGTTATTCAGCGCCTCGAAGCAGAAGTTGGCGCGGCCTTGTTCGAGCGCGATAACCGCCATGTCGCGCTGACAGCGGCCGGGCAGGCATTCAGAGAGTTTGCGGACCAGACTCGCAACAACTGGCTCGAGTTGAAGGAGCAGCTTGCGCAGGAAGAGCGTGTGCTGGCAGGCGAGATCAGCCTCTTTTGCTCCGTCACGGCGAGCTACAGCTTTCTCTATGACTTGTTGAGCCGCTTCCGCAAGCAGCATCCGGGCATCGAGCTCAAGCTGCATACCGGGGATACAGCGCTTACGCTCGAGCGCGTGCTGACGGAACAAGAAGATATAGGCATTGCAGCGCTGCCGGAGAATATTCCGTCCTCGCTTTGCGTCCAGGTCCTCACGACGACTCCGCTGGTATTCATCGCCCCAGTAGGGGCGGCGCATTTCAACTCCGGACTGGTGGAAGACGAGGAGGTCCGCTGGGAAAGCGTGCCCATGATCCTGTCGGAAAGTGGCCTGGCGCGTGAACGGGCGGAGCGCTGGTTCAGGCTACAGCGGATCAAGCCGAATATCTACGCGCAAGTTGCCGGCAATGAGGCTATCGTCAGCATGGTTAGTCTGGGTTTTGGTATCGGACTGGTGCCGAAGCTGGTTGTGGAAAACAGTCCGCTTGCAGCAAAAATTCGTGTGCTTGATGTGGACCACGGCATGGCGCCCTTCGCCATTGGTGTGTGTGCGCTGCAGCGCAAGCTCTCGAACCCTCTGATCAAGGCTTTCTGGGCCCTGGCCGGAGGCGCATCCCCGGAAAATATGACTGTATAATCGGGCAAGTTTCCTCGCAGGTTTTTTCATGAACGAGCAGCAAAGCCCAAAGTCTCCCGACCCGATCAATCCAGATGAGCCTGATGCGCTCGATGGCGATGAAGCATTGCCCCTGATCGACGATCACGAAGAGGTCGTATCCGAAGGCGGGCGTAGTGTACGGCGCCGCGGCATATACCTCTTGCCAAACCTGTTGACGACCGGGGCGATGTTCGCGGGTTTCTACGCTGTCATCGCCGGTATGAGCAGTGATTTCAGCGCGGCCTGTGTCGCGATAATCGTTGCGATGTTGCTCGACGGCCTTGATGGTCGCGTTGCGCGTCTTACCAACACCCAGAGCGCATTCGGCGCCGAGTATGACAGTTTGTCCGATATGCTGGCGTTCGGGGTTGCGCCGGCGTTGATCTGCTTCAGCTGGGCCTTGTCCGAGCTCGGTAAGCTCGGCTGGACCGCAGCATTCATCTACGTAGCGTGTGCAGCGCTGCGCCTTGCACGGTTCAACGTGCAGTTGGGCAGCACGGATAAGCGCTTTTTTGTCGGACTGGCCAGCCCATCAGCGGCTGGTCTCGTCGTATTCATGGTTTATGTATTCACGGAATATTCAATCGAAGTCACTTCGGTGGTCGCGATATTCGCTGCGCTGCTGACGGTTCTGGCGGGAATACTGATGGTCATCAACGTGCGTTACTATTCCTTCAAGGACCTTGATTTCAGGCACCGGGTTCCATTCCCTGCAATTCTGGCTATCGTGCTGATACTCGTGGTCGTTGCCCAGCATCCGCCTACGGTACTGTTCACGATGGCCATACTGTATGCAGCCTCTGGGCCATTGATGGCCATTTATTTGCGGCGCAAGAAGAAAGCCCCGTTGCCTTTGGTTGCACCGACAAACGATGAGCGGAATGGCGCGCAGTAGAATTTTTCCAAAAACGGCCTGTCTATCCATATAGACATGACAAATCAAGAATGCGGCGGAGGGAATATGTTGATCAAGAGCAAAACCGGCAGGGAAATTCCATCATCGGAAATTACCCCTGAGTCGATATACCACTCGCGACGTGACTTCATGCGGACGGCAGCGCAGATCTCCATCGGCGCAGGTCTCGCTGGCACCCCCATCCTTTCACAGGCGCAATCAGTGGCCGACCTTAATATCGCCGGGAAGCCGGCGTGGCTCGAGCAGCAGATTGCCGCGCGCAAAGCCGTCCCTGCGTCAGGCCCCTTTAACACCAGCGAAAAACTAACGCCCATTGCCGACGTAACGTCATACAACAATTTTTATGAGTTCGGCACAGACAAGCGTGACCCATCGACTAACGCAAATAGTTTCCGGATTGACCCGTGGTCCGTGGAAGTCACGGGTGAAGTAGGCAAGCCAGGAACGTACTCGCTGGAAGATATTCTTAAACCGCACACCCTCGAGGAGCGGGTGTATCGGCTGCGCTGTGTCGAGGCCTGGTCAATGGTAATTCCATGGGTGGGCTTCCCGCTCGCTGACTTGATCGCGCGCTTCGAGCCCACTGGCAATGCAAAATATATCGAGTTCCAGACTCTGGTCGATCGTGAACAGATGCCAGCACAGAACTCGCGCCTGTCGACGATCGATTGGCCCTATCAGGAAGGTCTGCGCATGGATGAGGCGATGCATCCACTCACAATCATGGCTGTCGGTCTGTATGGGGATGTGCTGCCAGCGCAGAACGGTGCGCCGCTGCGTCTCGTCGTGCCGTGGAAGTACGGCTTCAAGAGCATCAAGTCCATTGTGCGTATCAACTTCCGCGAAACCATGCCGAATACCACGTGGAATGATTTGCAGCCCAGTGAATACGGGTTTTACGCGAATGTGAATCCGGCGGTAAGCCATCCGCGCTGGAGTCAGGCCACGGAGACGCGTCTTCCGACGAGTCTCTTCGCGCCGCAGCGCATCGATACTCAGCCCTTCAACGGTTACGCTGACGAAGTGGCCAGTCTCTATGCCGGCATGGATTTGCGTCGCAATTATTGAGGCAAGCTGTATGCCAGGAAGTTGTTCGTTGTTTTCAGTAGTCGGGCATCAATGAAAGCGCTGGCAAAGCCAGTCGTGTTTGTGATTTGTCTATTGCCGGCCGCGTACATGTTCTATGCGGTATACATGGCGTTCACCGGCGGGGTGAATCTTCTTGGGCCGGACCCTCCGAAGGCCCTGTCGCTCATGACCGGCGAATGGGCCATTCGCGCGTTGGTGCTTGCCCTGGCACTTACGCCGATTCGCTATTTGTTTAATTGGCCTTATGTCTGGCAATACCGGCGGATGGCGGGGCTGTTTGCTTTCTTTTACAGCTCGCTTCACTTGCTAGTATTTTTGATGTTCCTGCTGCAGTGGCAGTGGAGTGCAATTGGTCTTGAAATCGTAGAGCGGCCCTATATAACTATAGGGTTTGCAGCGTACATATTGATGATTGCGCTGGCATTGACGTCATTCAATCGCGCGCAACGTAAGTTGGGTAGGAACTGGAAGCGGCTGCACCGTTCGGTATATGTGGTAAATATATTGGCCGTGATGCACATCATCTGGATACTGCGTTCGAGCTACCAGGATGTGGTCTTGTATGGCGGGCTCGTTGTACTGCTGTTGGGATACAGAGCCTTGCGCCATTTCAATCCCGAGGTGCGGCGCTTCACTTTTCGGCCGGCACGGCGTGCCGTTATGCGGTCTTGAAGCGACCTAAAATCTTTTATTTATAATCCTCTTGTCAGGCCGATCTTGATGCGTATAATGCGCGCTCTCTGCAGGCGAGGGCCTGCACGAGGAATCAGAGAGAAGCCCAAGGCTTCACTCAGAAACTTCGGAAAGAAGCTCTTTAACAGAACGATCAAGT
>JBEGWB010000172.1:0-11744 GCA_041178065.1 Pseudomonadota bacterium
GGACGGCACAGCTGATCACCTCGTGGATGCGCGGGCCTTACACCATCACCACGCAGGGTCGCTGGGTGAAAGAAGGCGACGTATATGCGGATCGTTTCGGACCAAACGACAGCAACTATAACGTCGATAGGCCCAACAGCATCAGCGACAACGCCTTGCCCAACTACTTCGTCTGGTCGCTGACTGGTACCTACGACTTCACGGTAGCTGAAACCGAGATGTCGGTCTTCGGTACGGTGAACAACCTGTTCGACAAGGATCCACCGCTGTCGGGCGTAGGCACGGGCGGCACCTCGCCAACCTTCTACGACACGGTTGGTCGCAACTACCGCGTTGGTCTGCGCGCAACTTTCTGATCCGGTTCCGCGGGATCAGCTGTTCATAGCGACAGGGAGGTCGCAGCAGATCAAAGGCCACATCTTCGGGTGTGGCCTTTCTTTTTCAGGTGATGAGCTTTTCCTTGATGCTCAGGCACTTGGGTCGACATGCAAGAAAGTCGCTGAAGCCGACTTCCGGGCCTGGCCGCGGCGCGCGAAAAATATGACAAGCACCTTGCCGCATTTTTGTGCCGTGTGTAAAATAGCCGGCCGTTTCGCAAAAAATCCAGGCTGCCTTTCCTCCGCTTTGATTTCGATGAAAACAAAGCCCTGCCAGCCTGCTTCCGGACAATGATCAAAATCCCGGGATCGGCACTCCACCTACGACTATTTATTATCGAGCAATTACCAGGCACACGAGTCATATGAGCACGGGTCTGTACCATCCTGACGAGTTCAGGGACAACTGCGGTTTCGGCATGGTGGCCCACATTGAAGGCAAGCCGAGCCATGACTTGTTGCAGTCGGCAGTCAGTTCGCTGACCTGCATGACGCATCGCGGCGCTGTTGCCGCCGACGGTCTCAGCGGCGATGGTTGCGGCCTGCTGATGCAGAAGCCTGATAGTTTCCTGCGCACTATTGCCCGCGATCTGTTCAACGCCACGCTCGCCGACAACTACGGCATCGGCATGATCTTCCTCAGCCGTGACAACCAGAAAGCCGCACAGGCCAAATCTGTCCTCGAAAGTGAACTGAAGGCCCAGGGCCTGGCTATCGTCGGCTGGCGCCTCGTGCCGGTGAATCCCGATGCTTGCGGCCCAATGGCTCGCGCAAACATGCCGGCGATCGAACAGATCTTCGTAGACGCACCTGCCCTCGACAAGAAAGACCTGGCCGTGAAGCTGTATTTCGCCCGCCGCAAGGCCGAGATCGCCCTGGCGCATGACACTGACTTCTACGTGTCGAGCCTCTCGCACTCGGTGCTTTCCTACAAAGGGCTGATGATGCCCGCTGGCTTGCCAGAGTTTTACCTCGACCTGCAGAATCCAGCGCTCGAAATCGCCATGTGCACCTTCCACCAGCGCTTTTCGACCAACACCTTGCCGAAGTGGCCGCTTGCGCAGCCCTTCCGCATGCTGGCGCACAACGGTGAAATCAACACGATCATGGGCAACCGTAACTGGGCTCGCGCGCGTATCAACAAATTCAAATCGAAGGCGATTCCAAACATTGAAGAGATCGCGCCGGTCGTCAACTTCACCGGTTCCGACTCCTCGTCGATGGACAACATGCTCGAGATGCTCGTCACGAGTGGCATGGACCTGTACCAGGCTATTCGGCTGATCATGCCGCCGAGCTGGCAAAACATGGAAAACATGGATGCCGACCTGCGCAGCTTCTATACCTATGCTTCGCTGCACATGGAAGCCTGGGACGGTCCCGCTGGCGTCGTACTGACGGATGGCCGTTACGCCGTATGCGTGCTCGACAAGAATGGCCTGCGTCCATCGCGCTGGGTCATCACCCGCAATGGCTACATCACGGCCGCGTCCGAAATTGGCGTCAACGCCTACAACCCGGAAGACGTCGTAGCGAAAGGCCGCGTCGGTCCCGGCCAGATGCTCGTGGTCGATACCCAGGAAGGCAAGATCCTGCACTCCGATGATGTTGCCAACTACCTGAAGGCGCGCCAGCCCTATGCGAAGTGGGTGACCGAGCGCGCCATGCTCGTCGAATCCACGCTGGCCGAAGAACTGCCCAAACTTGCGCCACTGTCGCCGGAAGAGTGCGACGTGCACATGAAGATGTTCCAGGTAACCTTCGAGGAGTGCGACCAGGTATTGCGTCCGCTCGCCGAAAAAGGCGCCGAAGGCACCGGCTCGATGGGCGATGACACACCAATCGCCGTACTGTCGCGCCAGGCGCGCCCGCTGTACGACTATTTCCGCCAGCAATTCGCGCAGGTCACGAACCCGCCGATCGACAGCTTGCGCGAAAGCATCGTCATGTCGCTCGAAACGCGCATGGGCCGTGAGCTCAACATCTTCGAGGAAACCGCCGACCACGCCGATCGCATCATTTTGCATTCGCCGCTGCTGTCGCCCGACAAGTTCTTCAACCTGCAGCACCTGAATCGCCCGGGTTACACGTCGGAATTGATCAATCTCGACTACGATCCTGCGATCGGCCTCGAAAAGGCGATCACGAACGTCATCAAGCACGCCGAAGACGCTGCACGCGCTGGCAAGATGCTGCTGTTCCTTTCCGAGCGCATGCCGGAGAAAGGCAAGCTCGTCGTGCACGCGCTTCTTGCGACAGCCGCGATTCACCATCGCCTCAGCGTACTCGGCCTGCGCTGCGACACGAACCTCATCGTCGAAACCGGCAGCGCGCGCGATCCACATCAGATTGCATGCCTGGTCGGTTATGGCGCGACGGCAGTCTATCCCTACCTCGCCTACGACGTCATTGATCACATGATCAATGACAAGGTCCTCCTGATGGGCGCGATGGAAGCACACAAGAACTATCGCAAGGGCATCAACAAGGGCCTGATGAAGATCACGTCGAAGATGGGCATCAGCACGATCAGCTCGTACCGCGGCGCGCAGCTCTTCGAAATCGTCGGCCTGTCCGACGAAGTAACGGCGCTGTGCTTCCCGGATTCAATGAGCCGCATCGGCGGTGCCAACTTCATGCATCTGCAGCACGACGGCGAACAGCTCGCGCGCGAAGCCTGGCTGCCGCGCAAGAAGATCATGCAGGGTGGTTTGCTGAAGTTCATCCACGGCGGCGAATACCACATGATCAACCCCGACGTCGTGTGCGCTATCCAGGATGCCGTGCGTAGTGGCAACTTTGAGGACTATCGCAAGTTCGCGCAGATTGTCGACAACCGCCCCGTATCAGCGCTGCGCGACCTGTTCGCCTTGCGCGACGATGTCACGCCGGTTTCGCTCGACGAAGTCGAGCCGATGGAAACCATCCTGAAGCGGTTCGACTCCGCCGGCATGTCGCTCGGCGCCCTGTCGCCCGAAGCCCATGAAGCGCTGGCGCAGGGCATGAACCGTCTCGGCGGCCGCTCCAATTCCGGCGAAGGTGGCGAAGATCCTGCGCGCTACGGCACCGACAAGTCATCCAAGATCAAGCAGGTGGCGTCTGGCCGCTTCGGCGTGACGCCGCATTATCTCGTCAATGCGGAAGTGCTGCAGATCAAGATCGCGCAGGGCGCGAAGCCTGGCGAAGGCGGCCAGCTGCCCGGGAGCAAGGTAAATAGCCTCATCGCGCGCTTGCGTTACTCCGTGCCTGGCGTGACGCTGATTTCGCCGCCGCCGCATCACGATATCTATTCGATCGAAGACCTTGCGCAGCTGATCTTTGACCTGAAGCAGGTCAATCCCGAGGCCATGGTGTCGGTAAAACTCGTGTCCGGCCCCGGGGTCGGTACGATCGCGGCCGGCGTTGCGAAAGCCTACGCCGACCTGATCACGATCTCTGGCCACGACGGCGGTACCGGCGCAAGTCCGCTGACCTCGATTCGTTACGCAGGCACGCCATGGGAAATCGGTTTGTCGGAAGTGCAACAGGCGCTGCGCTCGAACGATCTGCGCGGCCGTATCCGCCTGCAGGCTGACGGTGGTCTGAAAACTGGTCTCGACGTCATCAAGGCGGCGATTCTTGGCGCCGAAAGTTTTGGCTTTGGAACGATTCCAATGATCGCGATGGGCTGCAAGTACCTGCGCATATGCCATCTCAACAACTGCGCTACCGGCGTTGCCACGCAGGACAAGAGTCTGCGCGACGGCTACTTCATCGGCCAGCCAGAGATGGTCATGAACTACTTCAAATTCGTCGCGCAGGACACACGCCAGTGGCTCGCGAAGCTCGGCGTGCGCAATCTCGTCGACCTCATCGGCCGCACCGACCTGCTCGTACGTTTGCCGGGCGAAACCGAGAAGCAGGCGAACCTGGACCTGAGTCGCCTGCTGACCAACGACCTCGTGCCTGCCGACAAGGATCGCTACTGCCACGTGCCGAGCAACCCGCCGCAGGATAAAGGCGAGCTCGCCGAACAGATGGTGCGCGACATCTTGCCCGCCATCGAAAACAAACTTGGCGGTATCTTCAACTACACGGTGAAGAACTATAACCGTTCGATCGGCGCGCGCCTGTCGGGTGAAATCGCAAAGCGCTATGGCAACCAGGGCATGGCTGATGCGCCGATCAACCTGCGCCTGAACGGATCGATCGGCCAGAGCTGGGGCGTGTGGAACGCCGGTGGCCTGAATATGCATCTCGTCGGCGAAGCCAACGACTATGTCGGCAAAGGCATGGCGGGCGGCAAGCTTGTCGTCGTTCCGCCGCCGGGCAGCACCTTCGAATCACAGGACACCGCGATCATCGGCAACACCTGTCTGTATGGCGCTACCGGCGGCAAGCTGTTCGCAGCGGGTACCGCGGGTGAGCGCTTTGGTGTGCGCAATTCCGGCGCGCACGCAGTCGTCGAAGGCGCGGGCGATCATTGCTGCGAATACATGACAGGCGGTTTGATCACCGTGCTCGGTCGCACCGGTCACAACTTCGGTGCGGGCATGACCGGCGGTTTCGCCTACGTGCTCGACCTCGATAAGGACTTTGTCGACAAGTACAACCATGAACTCGTCGAAGTGCATCGCATGCGCATCGAAGGCATGGAAGAGTATCGCAGCCACCTGCGCAGCGTGCTCGAGGAATACGTTCAGGAAACCGGCAGTGCGTGGGGCAAGCACATCCTCGCGAACTACATGGATTTCATCCGCAAGTTCTGGCTGGTGAAACCCAAAGCAGCCGTATTGAAAATGTTGCTCAGCGACGTCACGTTGAATCCCCAGTAGTTCGGCGCATCCGGTAAAAAAGCTATGTCAGAAATCATCGCGAAGTCCAAGGACACGTTCCAGTTCGTCAAAACGGCGAGGATCGATCCTGCGAAGAAAGCGGTCGACGTACGCAAGACGGAATTCGTCGAGATCTACGAGCCCTTCAAGCAGCCGCAGGCCGAAGTACAGGCCGACCGTTGCCTTGAATGCGGCAACCCGTACTGCGAGTGGAAGTGCCCCGTGCACAACTACATTCCAAACTGGCTGAAGCTGGTCATGGAAGGCAACATCCTGCAAGCCGCAGAACTGTGTCACGAGACTAATACGCTGCCTGAAGTGTGCGGCCGCATCTGTCCGCAGGATCGTCTCTGCGAAGGCGCCTGCACGCTGAACGACGGCTTCGGCGCTGTCACCATTGGCAACCTTGAGAAATATATCGTCGATACCGCGTTCGCGATGGGCTGGCGTCCGGACATGTCGCAGGTGGTGCCAACCGAAAAGCGTGTCGCCATCGTCGGTGCCGGTCCCGCCGGTCTCGGTTGCGCCGATGTACTGGTGCGCGCCGGCGTCAAACCGGTGGTGTTTGACCGCTATCCGGAAATTGGCGGCCTGCTGACCTTCGGCATTCCGATGTTCAAGCTGGAAAAGTCGGTCATGCATCTGCGTCGCGAAATTTTCGAACACATGGGCATCGAATTCCGCCTCGGCGTCGAGGTTGGCAAGGATGTGTCCTTCCAGTCGCTGGTCAACGACTTCGACGCCGTGTTCCTTGGCATGGGCACCTACAGTGCAATGAAAGGCGGCTTCCCTGGTGAAAAGCTGCAGGGCGTCTTCGAAGCACTGCCTTTCCTCATCGGCAACACGAACCATCACATGGGTTACAAGCACGATCCGGCGACCTTCGTCAGCATGGAGGGCAAGCGTGTCATCGTGCTCGGCGGCGGCGACACCGCGATGGACTGCAACCGCACAAGCATCCGCCAGGGCGCGACTTCAGTGACCTGCGTATACCGTCGCGACGAAGACAACATGCCAGGCTCCAAACGCGAAGTCGAAAACGCGCGCCAGGAAGGCGTCGAGTTTATCTTCAACCGTCAGCCGGTCGAGATTGTCGGCAGCAAGGGCAAGGTCATCGGCGTCAAGTTTGTCGAGACGCGCATGGGTCCGCCCGATGCCCGGGGCCGGCGCGTTGCCGAAGAGATTGCGGGCAGCGAAGAGATCATCCAGGCTGATGCCGTGCTGGTCGCGTTTGGCTTCCAGCCGAGCCCGGCGCCGTGGTTCGCGGATTTCGGCATCAAGCTCGACCCGCGTGGCCGCGTCCTCGTCAGGCCGGAAAACGAACTCTGCGCATTCCAGTCGTCGAACGAAAAAATCTTCGCGGGCGGCGACATGGTGCGCGGCGCCGATCTGGTCGTGACCGCAATCTACGAAGGCCGCCAGGCGGCAAGCGGAATACTGGACTACCTGAAGGTTTGACGGGTAGTCTGGGATTCCAAAGGGGTCAGAGTCATTTGATTTTGAACCATCGGCAAAAGGCTCGCAGGACGACGTAAAAGCAAATGACTCTGACCCCTTTGAAAAACGACCGTTTCCTGCGCGCGCTGCTGCGCCAGTCAGTCGATGTAACGCCGGTATGGATGATGCGTCAGGCCGGGCGCTACCTGCCCGAGTATCGTGAAGTGCGCGCGCAGGCCGGCGACTTCCTGAACCTCTGCAAGAACCCCGAGCTTGCCTGTGAAGTGACGCTGCAACCGCTGCGCCGCTTTGCGCTCGACGCCGCCATCCTGTTCTCCGACATCCTCACGATCCCGGACGCGATGGGTATTGGCCTCTATTTCGGCCAGGGCGAAGGTCCCAAGTTTCACAGGCCTGTGCGCACGGCCGCGGACGTCGCCGCCTTGCCGATCGTCGACTCGGAACAGCAGCTGCCCTACGTCATGAATGCCGTGAAACTCATTCGCAGGGAATTGAACGGCAGCGTGCCGCTGATCGGCTTCTCCGGCAGTCCCTGGACCATCGCCACCTACATGGTTGAAGGCGGCGGCAGCAAGGACTTCTCGATCGTCAAAAGCATGATGATGGCAACGCCCGGACTCATGCACGAACTGCTCGAGAAAATCGCGCTGTCGGTCATCGATTACCTGAACGCGCAGATTCGCGCTGGCGCGCAGGCCGTGCAGATCTTCGATACCTGGGGCGGCGTGCTGAGCCCGCATGCGTACAAGGAGTTTTCGCTGCGCTACATGGAGAAGATCGTCAAAGGTCTGATCCGCGAAAACGAAGGCCGCAAAGTGCCGGTCATCGTGTTCACCAAGAACGGCGGGCTCTGGCTCGAAAGCATCGCCGCAATCGGCGCCGACTGCGTCGGCCTCGACTGGACGATCGACATCGGCGTTGCGCGCAAGCGCATCGGCGACAAGGTTGCACTGCAGGGCAACATGGATCCGTCCGTGTTGTATGGCGACGCCGCCGTCATCCGCAAGGAAGTTGCATTGATCCTGGCGCAGTATGGGCCGGGCAACGGCCATGTCTTCAACCTCGGACATGGCATACACCAGCACGTCAAACCGGAACATGCCGCCGTGTTTATAGATGCCGTACACGAGCTGTCTGCCCGGTATCACGAGTGACAGGAACCATGCGCCGGAAGCTAAGCTCAACGCATGCTTTCGTCGCCCTTGGGGCCAATCTTCCCTCGAACGAGGGTGCGCCTGAAGAGACGCTGCGCCGCGCGATCGCCGCGCTGATTCCACTGTCCCAGCACCTGCCGGTGATCTCCGGCTTCTATGAATCCGATCCAAAAGACTGCCCGCCCGGCTCTCCGCAATACGTCAACGCCGTCGTCGCGCTGATGCCGCGGCCCGACGAAGATCCTTTTTCCTTGCTGCACAAGCTGCAACAGATCGAAGACAAATATGGCCGCGCACGCTCCGGCGTTCGCAACGAGGCGCGCACGCTCGACCTCGACCTGCTGACCTTCGGTACGGTCGTTTGCAACACGCCTGAACTCACGTTGCCGCATCCGCGCGCGCATGAGCGCCGCTTCGTGTTGCAGCCGTGGATGGAAATCGCCGGTGAAAACTGGAAGCTGAACGGCAAGCCGCTGAGCCACTTGCTGCTCGAGTGCCAGGATCCGCCCTTGCACCGCCTCGCTGACTAACAACAACATCATGAAGGGGAGCGCCTGTATGAAAGCATCAACCGTCCTTGCAGTAATGCTGAGCCTGTTGGGCTTCAGTGCCCTGGCAATTGCACAGCCACCCGGCTTCGGCGCAGCGCCGCCAGCGGAGGAAGTTCCTGATCCCGTCGCTGCACCAATTCCCGACATTGCCGCGCTCACCGGCGCGGGCGCCGCGTATGATTCTTCGGCCGCACTCTGGCCCGATCGTGGCATCGAATACTTCGACTACGTTATCGACGAATACAGGATTTCAGGCACTGCCGCTGGCGCACCCTACGAGACACGGCTCGTCATCCGCCGGCCGAGGGATTCCGGCAAGTTCAGCGGCCTTGTCGTAGCCGAGGCCATGCACCCCGCTGGCGCTGCGCATGCCTTTGAATACAACTCGCTGTACATCATGAGCGAAGGTCACATCGCGGTGGAGATCGATACGCAGGGCGTGGAGCAGATCGCCGCCTTCAATCCCGAGCGTTATGGCTTCGTGAAGTTTGCAAACGATCAGACTAACGAGATCCTCGCGCAGGCCGGGGCGCTGATCAAAAGCGACCGCAGTCCCATCGCGGGACTGGGGCTGCGCAAGATGATCCTGTGGGGCACCTCCGCAAGCTCGGGCATTCTCAAGAACTACCTGCCGTCGCACAAAGTGTTCAAGCTCGCGGACATGCAGAACATCTATGACGGTTTCATGCCGACGATGAACGGCACGCTGTTCGCGCCGGTCGACGTGCCGATCGTCCAGGTCCCCACGCAGCATGAGTTCCAGAATGTCGCGACTGCGGCGCAGGACAACGACGAGCCGGGCAAGCAGATGCGCGTGTACGAATTCCCGGGCATGGCGCATCTCGATACCCGCAATACCTTCAGGCGCTTTACGCAGGAAGATTGTGTGCATCCCCTGTCGCATTTCCCGATTGACGCCTATACATCCGTTGCCTTGCATCACCTGCTGCAATGGGTCGACAAGGGCATCGCACCACCGCGGGCCCCACGCGTTGTCATGGACATGTTTGTCGACAACGACGGCTCGCTGATGCAGCTAGACGAATACGGCAATCCGGTCGGCGGCATCCGCAACGTGTATGTCGACCTGCCGACAGTCAAATATGCGATGGTCAACCAGCCCAATCCCAACAGCACCGGCCCCGGCCTCGGCCGCATGAACACGCCGCTGCTGTGCGCGCTGTCGGGCTGGGAAACCCTGCTTCCGCAGGAAACGCTGCGCGCGAAGTATGAAAGTCCCGAGAACTACGTGCGCATGGTCGAAGCGCGTTTGGCTGAACTGGAAGCGGACGGCTGGTCACTACCGGTATATCGCGACGTCATCATGAACGATGCGCGCAGCGTGAAATTCTGAGGGCGCAGCGCCCGCGGCGCTCGAAGCCACGGCACTCCGCACGACGCGTGTGTCTGGAACGAAGCTGATAGCGCCCACGGCGCTCGAAGCGACGGCACCCTGAACGATGCCTGTGTCTCACAAGTAGCTCTAAAGCCAGGACATAAAAAACCCGGCATGGAAGCCGGGTTTGAAGGGGTTTACTACCAGTGAGACCAACAAATCAGGAGGACGTCCGATTCGTGGTCAATTTTAAGGATTGCTGCACAAAGCGCTGTGACTGGACTCACATCGCTGTCCCCGAGGCTTGATGCACTTCACAGTTCAAGCAAGATCAGCTGAAGCCATTCCAGAAAGCGCTCAGGTAAATGCCTGTGAAAGACAAAGCCGATTCACATGGGTGATTAGCCTGGCGGAAGTCCTCGACATTCTCCACCTGTCGGTCCGACCACGGAACTCCAGGCAACAAAAACCCGGCAGCGCCGGGTTTTGTTGAAGCAGACTATTGGCGCTGCGATCAGATTTCGATCGTCACATCGAAGCCTTCGTCGGTCAGCACGAACTTGCCGTCCTGCACGGCGTAGAGCCACTTGGCCGACTTCGCCATGCCACCGAGCGGGTACAAGTGGCACTGCGTGATGCCGCACTGCGGATCGTTGGCCTGGTAGTTGGCGAGATCCCGCGTGATCTTGTCGGGCATGCGCGTCGTCAGCAGCTTGGCGATGTTCGCAGCCTGGCGCGTGATGATGCGCATCGAGGGACCGATGCCGCAGGCCGTCGCGTGCGCCAGCAGCGTCTTGATCGTGGCGAGGCCGGGGATACCGATGTGAATCGGCAATTCATTGCCTTCGGCACGGATGCGTTTGTCCCACTCGATGATCGGCTCGGCTTCGAAGCAGAACTGCGTGGTGATGTACATGTCGAGGCCGTGCTCTTTGGCGTACTTGTTCTTTTCCAGCAGCGCCTTCGTGACGTCGGCCGGCGGGATGTCGGGCGAGCCTTCGGGATGCCCGGCAACGCCGAGTTTCGTGATGCCATATTTCTGGAACAGGTCGGTGCGCAGAACCTGCATCGAATCGGAAAAATCGCCCACGGGATGAGTCACACCACCACCGATCAGCAGCGCTTCATCGACCTTGGCTTCATCCTGCAGTGCCTTGAGGTTGTCCTCGAAGAACTGCTTGTTCGGGATCGAGCGCGCGGCAAAGTGCGGTACGGGCTTCATGCCTTCGGCAAACAGGCGCTTGACGGTAGCGAGCGTGTCAGCGAAATCCGAGCCGGGCAGGAAGGTCACGAACACAGTCGTGCCGGGACGCAGCAGCGTGCGGAAGTCTTCGATCTTCTTGGCGCCGCCGGGCGTGACTTCGACCGAGGTGTTGTGCAGGAACTTCAGGATGTTCTGAGTATCGTTGGACACAGCAAGCTACCTTTGATTGGGCCTATGTCTGGCCTTGGTTGATGTGAAAGCGGGGCTGGTAAAAAGAGGCGCTATTCTATCCGCAGGACCGGGGCAAACCAAGCGGTTCGGAGGTGCGCCCCGGGGTGGCCAGGCACTAGCCCAGCGCAATTCTCTCCACGACACAGGACAGGGTCTCGTCCCCCAGGGTCAGGTACAGATTCCGCTCAGCCACGGTCAGCGTAAAGCTCATGCGCCGCGCGAGCTTCTTCACGAGCGCGGCCAGCCACTCGCGGTCGATCGCATACAGTTCCAGCGCCTCGCTGCGATGGATTTTCACCGCCGCCAGTTTCGAGGCCAGCAGGGACGCGTCCTTGTGGCAGTAGACGGCAACGCGCGGCGCGGCCTTGCTCGCGCGGTGCAGCCGTTCGGCATCCGGCGTGCCGATGTCGACCCACAGTTGCAGCGCGCCGGTCATGTCGCGCACCGAGATCGTTGGTTCGTCGGTATCCCCGAGCCCCTTGGAGAACGCGATGCCGTCGGTGTACTCAAGGCAATAGGCGATCACGCGCGTCCACAGGTAGTCGGCGGTCTCCGAGGGATGCTGCGCCGCGCGGATCTCGAGCGTCGCGTAAATATCGCGATCGGAATCGGCGAGATC
>JBEGWB010000173.1:0-44534 GCA_041178065.1 Pseudomonadota bacterium
TATCGTCCCGTAAGCGATGCAGGTTGAATTTCCCTGGGGAATGCCGTTGTAGTACTTCGTCAAATCCCCCTGGTGAGAAGCAAATCCGTCTGGAGGGTTAGCCCAGTAATGCTGCCATGACCCTCCGGCTCCACCAGAGATCTGCGTCGTTGCTTGTCCAAAGGGATAAACCGTCAGCTGGCTGTACATGGCCATCGTCTCGCCTTGTACGTTCACGTCGAAATACGTCCAGTAGCCGGTGTGCCAGAGCGTTGAATACCCAACCCCGCCTGGGTCGCTCAAGTCACACACGTTGTAGTAGGCCTGCACCTGCAAGGAACTTGTCAGTAAGACCAACGCGATTACGAATGAGGGAATCCATCCGCGGCGATTCTGATTCGTGTTCATGAAGCTCTCCATATTTGAGTTAGAAGTTTCCTGTGATTGGTTGTCTCATCGGCACGTCTTCCTGAAGCGACTTCTTTCCTGGCGTAAATCTGGTCTGTGCATCCGCCAGTGCCTTGCAATGACTCGCCAGCATTTCACTGGCAAGTTCCGGCGCATCGGCGGCCAATCCCGACATGTTGAGCATCGAATACGAAAGCATTGACTCCTCCTCAAGCCGCACTCTGCCTTTGTTGATGTAAACCTGTGCCGGTGGCGACAGTCGTTCGAAAAGGCCTCTGTATATAGTCGACTGCCGCCTTTCACTAGATCGTCTCGAATCGTCGAACCGTTTAGCGAGTTCGCCTACTTCCCCGCCTCGATAGTAATCCTTGCAAATGTCAGCCAACTCGGAAATATCGGGATTTGCCAGCGATTCATCCACCCTCGACGGCGCCTCTGTCAGCAACTGATAGTCGGTCGCTGTTGCTGACGCAAAGAAGTCAGCATCCGACAGCGCTTTCCTGAACATCACTTCGAGAAAAATTCCCTCCGGAATTATTTCTTTCCCGAAGTCCGCGGAGCTATCTGTATTTTCGCGAACGGTTCTAGCTACGTACTCCGGCGAGTACGGAATGACGAATGAATCCGAAATGCGGTTTTGGGCCAGCAATGGCGCTGACATAACGAGTGGAATAACAAAAGCCACGTTCTTCAATCGAAGCTTGAGGACAAGTTCCTTCATATCGTTATCTCCATATTTGTGGGGTGGTGCATGCCGAGTTATCGATATTGGCAGCTACTTGTCCATCGATTATTTGTAATTTCCTGCGTATTTATGCCGCGTGGTCTTGCAATACCACTAATTCGATATCGAAGTGCTGCTGAAGGCGCTGGCATTTACATCTCACTGGAAAGCCATTGGCGAGGCCGGCTACTTCAAGCGCAGATAGCGAGAGGAACTTTAGGTGATGGACAGTTGATATTCCTCTGGAAACGCAGAGGCACCGGAGCTGGTGCCGAGATAGCCATTACCCCGAGCTGTGTCCGCAAACCGTCTGTATCGATCACTTTGTGATTTATTCCAGCGCCGCGTGGTTATTGCGCTGCGGGGACATTGCTGCATCAGACGACTGTTCGCAAACCAGGCGCTTTGCACAGCAAACTACCGCAGGCGAAGCTGCAGGCAACCGCGAGTATGCCAATCGCGAGAAATTCGACGAGCGATGCGGCGGTCTACGTCAGCATGAGTACACCGAGTCCGACGACGATCGGCGGATGCAGGATAAAAGCTGCGTAAGTACTGCGCGCGAGCCATTGCAGCAGCGTGTTCGTACGTGACCAGTACCTTCGCGCAGCCCACAGCGCGCACAGGATTACGCCGCCGACGAGCGGGTCCCACAAGGCATGTATCAGCGCGTTGACGGTCCAGCCACCATCAAAAGAGCCGAGCGCCGAGCGTGTTTGCACAAGCCACGGAGGGAACACGACACCCGGAACCGTCAACAGCAACCACGGCAATGCCTGGCGCGCGGAACATTTTCGAGCGCTTTGCCGCGCGCAGCCACGCAGCCGGCGAAGAACAGCCAGAGGTAGCAGGGAAAGTATCCGAGCTGCAGCCACAGTGGTTCCTCGCCTACCGGAATTACCAGACGCACGGTGAAGGAAACAAGACCAAGAACAATTGCTGTCACCAGGAGGATGCCGAAACCCGGAAGTCGCAGGGGCACCGTCGCATAGGCGGGATACAGACGACGCCATAGCAGAAATGGCGCGGACAAGAGCAGCAGCGCTTCGGCGAACCACAGCGGCCCGGGACCGAAGTCGCGTTCAAGCATCATGTCACGCCATTCAGGCCAGAATGCGGCGCTGTCGCCGGCATGCGCGAGCGCGATCATCAGGTAGAAATAAACGACCAGCGGCAGACCGAGCCGCAGCAGGCGCTCGCGAATGAATGCGCCCTCACCCCTGCGTTCCAGCGCGCCCGGCGTGAAGTAGGCGGCCAGCAAAAAGAACAAGCCCATGAAGAAGGACTGGTTCGTGGCATTGAACACGAGCAGCGCCAGGCTCGACGCATTCGGCTCCTCGCGCCAGTACCATTCGCCGGAGCCGCCGTAAATCAAGGCCGTATGGTGCAGCACGACGAGCGCCGTCAGCACGATACGCAGGTGGTCGATGAAGCTACTGCGCTCCCAGCCCATTCATTTCGCAGGAGCTTGCGGCAAGGCCCACGCAACTATCCTTGCAGCATTCCCGGTCGTACCCGGCGCATTACCGTTGACGGCCATCAATACGTACTGACGTCCATTGTGGCTGTACGTCATCGGCAATCCCGACTGCGTGCCACCGGGTATTGCGCCGTGCCACACGCGCTGACCGGTCGCCTTGTCATAGGCGTTGAAGAACGGCTGGCCGCCGGATCCTTCACCGGCAAACAACAATGTCTTCGTCACCAGCAAGCCGGCCTGCGAAGGATTGCCGGTGGCGGGAATGTCCTTCAGTCCAGCCGCGTCGAAATTCTGCTGGATCGCCGGCGGCGTGTCGGAATTCGGAATCGTCCACGCGATCTCGCCCTTGTTCATGTCGTACGCGGTGATTCTGCCGTAGGGCGGTTTCATCAGGCGCAGACCGTTCGGCAACTGCGGCAAGGAACCGGTCATGCGGTAGTCGGCGTAATCGGGATCGTCGGGCCGCGCGGGCAGCACCGGTTCGAGTCCGATGACCGCGGGGTTGGTTGCGGAACCCACGTAGATGAAACCGGTTTCCGCATCACCTGCGCCCGATTGCCAGTTCGCCCCGCCGCCGTAACCGGGGAAGATGATCGTGCCCTTGTTCTGTGGCGTGACGAGCGAGGGCGGCGTATACATCGGGCCTACTGTGTAAGCCTTGAGTTCCTCGAGCGCAAGCGCGCGCAGCTCGGGCGTGAAATCGATGAGGTCGTTTTCATCGTAGCCCTGCAGGTCGAAGCCCGGCGGCTTGCTTGGGATCGGCTGCGTTGCTGCAGTCCACTCGTTCGGTAGAGTCGTCTGCGGCACCGGCGTTTCGACTAAGGGCCACACTGGCTCGCCCGTGCGGCGATCGAGTGCATAGGCGAAGGCCTGCTTCGTCAGCTGCACGACGGCAGGCACTTCACGGCCGTCGACGTTCAGGTCGATCAATATTGGGTGGCCGGGATTGTCGTAGTCCCAGATGTCGTGATGCACGAATTGCTGGTGCCACAGGCGCGCGCCGGTGTTGATGTCGACAGCGACGAGGCTGCTCGAAAACAGGTTGTCGCCGTGGCGTGCGCCGCCGTACACGTCGTTCGTCGGTGCTTCCACGGCGAGGTAGACGATGCCCAGTTCGCTATCTACCGAGAACGCGCCCCAGACGCCGGCGTTGCCGGTGTACTCGGCGGAGTTGTTGAACCAGGATTCGTGGCCAAACTCGCCCGGCCGTGGAATCGTATGGAAGCCCCACTTCTTCTGGCCCGTGCGCACGTCGAACGCGAGCACGTCGCCTTTGACGTTCACTTTGTTCAGGCGGCCCATCGCGGGCCCCACGATCACGGTGTCGCGTGAAATGACGACGGGCGAGGAATTGCCGAAGCGTCCGGTCAGGTCGCCATCGAACTGGCTCACGTCGACGTGTTCGTGCATGTCGACGATGCCCTTGTTGCCGAAGCTTGCGACAGGCCGCCCCGTGTGCGCATCGAGCGCCACGAGGTTAAAGCCGGGCGTTGCAAACAGGATGCGGTCGTCGCCCTGCCCGTCGCTCCAGTACGACACGCCTCTGTGCACCTTGCGCGGCGCGGCAACGAAACGATCGCCCTCCTCGAGGCGATACATCCACAGCGTTTCACCCGTGCCAGCATCCGCGGCGATGACCACGCGGCGCTGCTCCATCGAGAAGTACAGTACTCCATCGACCATGATCGGCGTAGTCTCGCTCGTGGCGATTGCGTTCGGTAACAGGCTGTCGGCTTTCCAGACCCAGGCCACTTCGAGGCTGGCAATGTTGTCAGCGTTGATTTGATCGAGCGAGGAGTAGCGAATGCCGCCACCGTCGCCGCCGTAAGCCGGCCACTCGCCGTTGGTGGCGCCTTGCTGGGCGAAGGCTGGAGCAGCAACGGTAAATGCCAGTGCTGCAGTCGGGATCATCAGGGAAAGGAGTGTGCGTTTTCTGCTGCGTTCCATCGAGCCCCCTGCCGTGTTGCACGGCTATGTTGTTGTTATTGGGGCCGAGTATATAGCTGCGTCGATTTGGAAAAGAAGGCCTGTTTGGCAAACGCTGCAGCGGCATGCGCTGGCTGTACTCAGCCGCGCCTCAAGCATGCCCCCTGTTGATGCTCTTCAACTGGGTAAGAACACGCCGGCCAGGCGGCGGTCGTCCGTGACCGCCCCCGGGCGGATGCAGCCTAGCGCGTCATGCGGCTCATCGTATCGTGACTGCGTTGCTGCTCGGGCAACAGCATGCTGGCGACGAACTGGCGCGTTGAATCGGACAGCTGTTCGATTTCCGTTCTGTAATCCTTCAGCCCCTTGTCTTCGCCTTCTTCCAGCGCCGACAGCGCGGCCTGCTCACCGAAAGCCTTTGCTCCGCCCTCGACCAGCTTGGCAAAGCCGCCCCACACGCCAGACCCTTCAGCGGGCTCGCCCCCGAGCGCAACAATGCGCTCCCTGAGCAAACGTGCGCGCTCCGCATGCGATTGCCGCAATTCGAGCAGGCGCTCCAGGTCGGGAAATTTCTTGCTCTTCTCGAGACACTGGCCATACGTCTCCACGGCCGCGACTTCGTTCTTCAGGAAATCGTTGAGCTTCGCGATATCTTTGTCACTTGTGGCTTGCATAGGTAACCTCCAATTGGCGACCGGCTGACAGGAATGTCAAAAGCACCAACGCAAGGCCAGTGCCAAAATCCCCTCGACACACAAATCAAGCAAATTCAAGGAGCTAGCCCGCAGCAGAAAACGCGGCGATGCAACGCGGCCGGTAATATGCGGACGCGGTCGGAAAATATTGCTGGAAGGGGATTATCCGTAACTCAGTGCAAGCACCGGCTTCGCATTCGCGCCTTTGCGGCCGGCCCGCCGACACGGTGACCCAGGCGATGCACCGCGCGATCAGGCCGCTGCCGATGAACACGAGCAGGACCTAAATGGGGTCAGAGCCCATTTGTTTTATAAAGATGTTCAGGTGCATCACACTATTTCTTAACAAAACAAATGGGCTCTGACCCCATTTAGGCCGGCGGGTTACTGCGCTGGCGGGTTGAAGGCCGTATTCGCTGCCTGCTCCAGCGCGTCCTCACGCGCCAGGCCTGGATACTTTTCCTTCATCTTCATGACGAGTTCCTCCGCGTTGGCCGAGCTCGCTTTCGCTTCAGCGAAGGCGTCGATGTATTCGGGGATGAAGGTCAGCACGTCGGCATCGCTGTCGCTATCCTTGCCCTGGTGGCCGGCGACGACAATCTTTGGGTTCAGCGCGGCAATGCGCGCCAGGGTTGCGTACAGCGGCGCCGTGTCGGCGGGTGGTCGCAGGTGCGAATTGAAGATGATGTCGCCGGTGACGACCGCGTCGAGTTCGGGGATATGGACGAAGGAATTGCCCGCGCCGTCGAGACCGATCTGCTCGCCTGTGATCGGGAATTCGTGGCCTTCGAGCACGAGCTTCGGCTCACTGAGTGCTTCCGGCAATATCGCCACTTCGGAGGGCAACTCGTCGCCGTATGTCGGGAACCAGAAATTGCGGCGCGCCGGCCAGGCCGCGACGATGCGTTCGCGCACTTCGGGCAGCGCCACGTATTTTGCATCCGGGAAGGCTTCGAGGATCGTGGCTACGCCGAGGAAGTGGTCGGGGTGCGCGTGCGTCGAATAGATCAGCGTCAGCTCGCGGCCCGTCGCCTTGATCATGTCGACGACCTGCTGTGCTTCGCTCTTCAGGAATTGCGGGTCGATCAGCAGTAGTTCGTCTTCGCCGTACACCAGCGTCGAGGTGACGGCGTAGCCATTTGCCGTCGACGTGAATACCTCGAGTTGCAGTGGCGCGTCGGCGGCTTGCAGCACGGACGCTTGCAGGAGCGTCAGCGCAAGTGCTGACAGGGTTTTGGGGGGAAACTTGTGCATGGGAGCCTCGTTTGCTAGTGGACAGGATCGGCGCCGAGCATATCAGTTTGGCCTGCCGCCTACCTTGCCCCGAGCGGAAGCGGGCTTTGCCGGGCTTTCCGGCACGCAACTCCGCTTTTGGGCCGCACCGGCGGCCGCGTTTCTGGTTTACACTGCGGGGCAGAGCCACCTCCTGACCCCGTCAAAGGAACTCCGATACGCATGCAGTTGAGCGTCCTGACCTGGAACATCCACAAAGGTTTTAACAGCGGCAACCGCGCCTTCGTACTGCCACGCATGCGCGACTTGCTGCGCGCCGCCGATGTCGACATGGTGCTGCTGCAGGAAGTACTCGGCGAGCACCAGGGACACGCCGGCCGCATCGGCAACTGGCCGGTGGAATCGCAGTTCGAATTTCTTGCCGACTCGGTGTGGTCGCACTACGCTTACGGCAAGAATGCGATCCTCGACCAGAGCCATCACGGCAACGCGATCCTCAGCAAGTATCCGTTCGCGAACTGGGAAAACATCAACGTGTCGCTGTTCAGGAAAGCGAGTCGCAGTCTCCTGCACGGCACGGTAACCATCCCGGGTACAACCAAGCGCCTGCACATCCTGTGCCTGCATCTCGGCCTCTTCGGTTTCGAACGGCGGCAGCAGCTCGCCATATTGAACCGGCATTTGCACGCCATTCGCGATGCGCACGAGGCGGTCATCGTCGGCGGCGACTTCAACGACTGGAGCGGTACGCAGGTGCGGCGCAATCTCGACCCGGCACTCGGCATGCGCGAAGTGTTCATGCAGAGCGACCAGAAGCATGCGCGCACCTTCCCTGCGCGCTGGCCGATGCTGTGCATGGACAGGATTTACTACAGCGGACTGGAGATCGAGTCCTGCGCCTGCCTGAATGACGACGCATGGCGCGAGCTTTCGGATCATGTGCCTTTGCTGGCGCGGTTCAGGCTGCCCGACTAGTTGCGTGTCGCTTGCTCGATGCCGTAGTGCGCATATAGCTATTTCTTCACCAAGGCAAACTCATTCGAGGGTTTGTTACGACGCACCTGCGGCAAAAAGCGTAGCCAGAATGCAGAAGGGATTTCGCCAATGTCGTAATCGATCACGGCGGGTACGTTGGCCGCAATCAACTCGCGCAGGACAAGCTGCAAGTCCTCTGGCGTACCTGCACGGCGCGCCGTGACACCGAAGCTCTCCGCAAACTTCACGAAATCCGGATTGACCAGCGTCGTCGCGATCGCGCGGCCGCCATAGCTGCGATTGAGGATGCCTTCGACATTCTTGTAAGCGCCATCGTTGAGCACCAGCATGATGACCGGGATATTGAACTGCACTGCCGTTGCAAGTTCCTGCGCCGCGTACATGAAGCCGCCGTCGCCGACGAGGCAGACGACGGGCACATCCGGACAGGCGAGCTTCGCGCCCATCGCGGTGCAGGGGCCGAAGCCGAGCGTGCCCTGGTAGCCGGAGCTGATATAGGTACGCGGCCTGTAAACCGGATACAGATCCAGGCAGTGATGGTTCAGCTGCGTGACATCGGCGACAAGGATGCCGTCTTCGCCGAGCTCAGTGCGGATCGCATCGATGATGCGGCGCGGCTGCTCGAGGCCTGCGAGTGCCGCGGCGCAGTCGTCGCGTACGCTCTTGAGGACGGCGGCGTAATCCGCGCGCGGCTTCAGGTACTTTGGCAATACCTCGCACAATGCAGCAACGAACTGCGTGGTGTCCGCGTGAATGCCGGTGATCGGCGCCGGCAAGCGCGTGAGTTCTTCCGTGGCGATATCGACCTTGATGATCGCGAGGTCTTCGTCCCAGCCCCAGTTGAAGACTGGCGCATACAGCCGTGTGCCGAGCGCAAGCGCCAGGTCCGCCCTGCCCCAGAGCCTGTTCGCGCCGATCTGCGTGAATGCCAGTGGATGCCGCGCGTCGAGCGTGCCGAGACCGTTCTCGCTCATGCCGACCGGCGCGCCGAGCAATTCGGCCAGCTGCTTGATTTCTGCTGCTGCGCGGGTCGCTCCACCTCCCGCGATGATCAGGGGGAAGCGGGCGTTGGCCAGTGCCTGCGCCGTGGCCTCGACTGTTTTCATATCGAGCGCGGGGATCTGCTGCGTAGTGCGTGCTATGACCGGCGCGGAATTGCGCACTGGCATGCGCACGATGTCGGAAGGAAATTCAAGATACACGGGGCGGGGGCGTAGCGTACGGATCTGGTTGAGTGCCTCTGCAAGCAGCGGCACGATCTGTTCGGGGTCATCGACGCGCGCGGACCACTTTGTCAGGCTCTGCGCAATGCCGATCTGGTTGTCGAGCTCGTGCAGCACGCCGACACCCGAGCCGATGTACATGCGCTCCGACTGCCCGACGAGGCACAGCAGCGGATTATTGCAGGCATGCGCCGTCAGAATTCCCGTGGCGGCATTCAGGAAGCCGGGGCCAGGTACGACGAGCAGCACGCCGATCCTGCCGCTGACATGCGCATAGCCGAAGGCCATCAAGGCCACGCCCTGCTCGTGCCGCGCGTGCACGATGCGGATCCTGTCGCGCAGGTCATGCAGACCGGCGAAGATCGGATCGAGCTGCACGCCGGGAATGCCGAACAGAATATCGACGCCGTTGGCCGCGAGTGCCTGGGCGAGGACTTCGCCGCCGTTGATGCCTGTCATGGCTTTGTCCGCCTCCGTGAGGGAAGGCGTATTAAATCACACCGGTTTGCGGGGGACTTAGCGCCTGCGCCGCGTGGGACTGCATCGGGAACAACACGCGTGCCGCAAGACAAACAGAGTCTCGACGAGGGTCGGTGTGCTACGCTTCCGCTGTCACCCTTTCATCTTTAGTCGTCATGGTTCTTTGCAGTACAAACGCTGACAGCACCGTTATCACCCTACTGCCCAATCGCTCGGCAACCTGGCAGGAAACGCGGCTGGTGCTGTTCCTCATTTGCGGTACGACACTTGCGATCGGCACCTTGTGGGCTGTGGCCGGCGCATGGGCCGTGCTGCCCTTTTCCGGAATCGAGGCGGCGCTCGTCGCTTATGTGCTCTACCGCGTGAGCCAGGCAACTTACCAGCGCCAGGTCATCACGGTGGCGCCACACAGCGTGCTCGTGCAGGCCGGCACGCACTTTCCAAAGCGCAGCTGGTCCCTGGAGCGCGCACGCACGCACTTCGCCGTGAGCGATGCGCCGCACCCGCTCGCTCCTGTCGGACTGCGGATCGTCGATGGGGTTCACAGCATCGAGCTGGGAAGATTTTTGAATCGCGAGGACAAGACTGAAGCGCTAGCAGCCCTGCGACGCGCCGGCCTGCAGATGCGTAGCAGCAATCCCGACGGCGCGTTCGAGCCCTGAGCCGCGGCCGGAAAAATTACTCGCCCTTCGCGACAGGCCGCTTCGGATTGGTAATCCAGTCGCTCCACGACCCGGCATAGAGCGCCGGCATCGGCAGGCCGGCGGCGCTCATCGCGAGGATGTTGTGACAGGCCGTCACGCCTGAACCGCAGTAGCACACGGGAATGCGATCGAAGCTGTTCGCATTGGCGAACTTTCGGCGCAGTTCATCAGCCGTGCGAAACGCACCTGCCGCGTTGAGGTTGCCACTATATGGAGAATTCACCGCGCCGGGAATGTGGCCGGCTACTGGGTCGATCGGCTCCACTTCGCCACGGAAACGCTGCGGGTCACGCGCATCAATGAGCAGCTGGTTGGCCGGGTCGATCTCGTCAGCCGTCAGCAGGATTGCCGGGGAATACTGCGACGAATAGTCCGCACTGGAACGCGGCCGCGGTGCGGGCACTTCGCGCGTGACGGGATGGCTCGAACCGGTCCATGACTGCAGACCGCCGTCGAGCACGGCGGCATTCCGGTGGCCGGCCCACTGCAACATCCACCACATGCGCGCGGCGCTGGCGCCGCCATTGTCATCGTACAGCGCGACCTGGATACCAGGATGCAGGCCCCAGTCCTGCATTTTCCTGAGCCAGTCTGCCTTTGCCGGCAGAGGGTGGCGTCCGGTCTTGCCGGGAATAGGCGGTGTACTCAAGTCGCGACTGAGATCGGCGAAGTACGCACCGGGAATATGCGACTCCTCGTATGCCCGGCGGCCAGCGGCCGGGTCCGCCAGCGAGTAGCGGCAGTCGAAGACGATGACCGCGTCATCTCCTCCCATCAGGACAGAGAGTTGCGCGACGCTGATCAGGGTGTTCATGCTGGCTCCTTCAATACGGGTTTTTGGGGCAATGAGTTGAGCGGCTTCGGGCTGGCATTATCTGCATATCTCGTAACAGTGTCAGCCTTTCTGCGTGTCCATCGCGCCATGAGGGGCCAGCCCATATTTCTTCAATGTTAGAATGCGACGATCTTCACAACGTGACGCTCCGCCATGATCCTCGATGCTTCGCAGCTTACTCAGCAGGAGATGTACAAGATTCTGATCGGTTCAGTGATACCTCGACCGATCGCATGGGCCGGTACGCGCAGCAAGAACGGCGTCAACAATCTTGCGCCGTTCTCGTTCTACAACTGCTTCAGTTCCAATCCGCCGATCCTTGGCCTCTCGACCCAACCGCGCGCCGACGGCCGCAAGAAAGACACGCTGCAGAACATCGAGGACACGCACTGCTTCACGCTGAGCTGCGCAAGCCATCGCTTCATGCAGCAGATGAGCAAGACCGCGGCGTTGCTTGAGCCCGGCGACGATGAGTTCGTGTATGCGGGAATCACCGCGGCCGAGGCGCAGCATGTTGCCGCCCCCTACGTCGCCGACGCGCTGCTGGTATTCGAGTGCACCTTGCACGACATCGTGCGACTCGGCAGCGGCCCGGGTTCGGGCAACCTCATTCTCGGCCAGGTGCGTTACGTGCGGATAAAGGATGAGCTCTACTCGCAGGGCCGCATCGATGTCGAAACACTCGATCCAGTGGGCCGCCTCGCCGGCGACTGGTACTCGACGATCCGCGATCGCTTCGAGATGAAGCGCGGCTAGCGCCGGCGGCCCCTCGACGCCACAGCACCATGACCGCGCTCAGCAACACTCCGTAACGTTAGTCCAGCTCATGGGAAGGCTTCGCAATTCCAGTTGCGGGCATTCTTGATATCGCCGCGCCCGTCGTAGGCCGCCGTTTGCGGATAGGGGCACAGCGGCCGCGTCAGGTCGCTTTCGGGGTTACGCGCGGTAATTGCATCTGGCGCCCTGTCCTTCTCGCGCCAGTCTTCCAGCACTGTCAGCAGTTCAAATTCGTGCGGACCGGGACCGCCGCTGCAGTGCCCCATGCCCGGCACCATGTACAGCTTCAGCCAGTCGTCCTGTTCCGGACCCATCTCCTGGATCACGCTCTCGTAGTACTGCGTGCTGTTGCGCGGCGAGATCGCGGCGTCCATCCAGCCGTGGTACATCAGCAATTTGCCACCGTTGGCCTCGAAGGCGCGCAGATCGGGATCGGCGGCATCGACGAAGCCCGCGCGCTCCTCGATCAGCGGCAGGTCGCGGTCGAGGTCGAAGTCACGCCAGTTATAGTTCGGATTCTGGAACCCGAGGATGCGGATCGTATCGAACAGGAAAGGCTCTGGCGGCTGGAAGTCGAAGGGAAGCCGCGGAATCGGACTGCCGAAAGCCTGGCCCGGGAACACGGTTTCGCCATTGCTGGTGCGCAGGCCATCGCCGTAATAGTCGATGGTCTCCAGCGTTTGGTGCTCCCACAGGCAGCTCTCGCTGAACGATGAATCGCCGGCCTCCCGGCTGCATTCGATGTCATGAAAATCGAAGTCGCACTGGCGCGGCTCGTTCAGGAACCCTTCCTGCAGCGCGTCGCACTGGCGCAAGACCGAGCGATTGATGAGGTCCGCGGTGTACTGGTACGAGTTCGCGTATTCCGGATTGCGGTTATTGAAGATGTGCAGGTACGACTGCGCAACGTGCATGCGTATGTGCCGGTTGGCTGGCGCGCCCGCGATGATGCCGTCGAAGTCTTCGGGGTAACGCTGCGCCGACATGAGCCCCTGGCGTCCGCCGGTCGAGCAGCCCTTGAAGTAGGAGTACTCGGCAGCTGCGCCATAGGCCTGCGTGATGAGGGCTTTCGACTTCTCGGCCATTTCATGAATCGCGCGATACGCGAAATCGACGAGCTTTTCATCGTTGCCGAGCGCGAACATCCCGTTGGGCCCGTCCGCCGGGCTGTGCCCGGTGTCGGTGCCCGCCGTTGCATAACCACGGCGCAGCGCAACACGCATATCGCCGTAGCCCTGGATCAGGCCAGCCCAGCCGCCGTTGCCCACGGCGAGAAACTTGCCGTTCCATTCCTCCGCTGGCAACCACAGTTCGACGTTGATGTTCGACTCCGCGGTCGGCGTCAGCACCATCTTTACGCGGCAATGCGCCGGCACCGGTTCGCGATCATTGTTCGCATTCGCTCCGGCGTTCGCCGGCGCGGTGAAGGGGCCTGCCGGCACGAACTCGGCACTGGCAATACGGGCGTTCTCGTCCGTGAAGCCGGTCAGCGCGCCGCAATTGCTGGCGGAAACCACTGAGGCCAACGCGGCGGCGGCGAACATCGTGAGCATGAGTATCTCTCCTCTACCTGATTGTGAACGCGCCGGCGGCGCTAGCAGCAATGGTCGGCGCAGGGTATCGATCGCGTTGCAAAACCCTTTGCTGAAATGCAACAACGCCCCGTGAGGGGCGCTGTTTTGGATCTGCTTACTGCAGGGTAAAGCTTAGTGTTCCAGCGGGTTCGGGCGGATCTGGATCTTGACGGCCTTGCCGACAAAGCCCTTGCCACCTTCACTGTGCCACACGAGATGCGTGCCATAGTTTGAGTACAGCGCGCGACCTTTCCAGCCACCGTTCGGATCGTCGACGCGACCGTCGAGACCGCGCTGGTAGAAGCCCAGCGGATACGGAACACGCATGTAGGTCCACTCGCCCGTTTCCGGATCAAGTGCGATCAACGAGTCGGAGTTCGAACCGGTGAGGATCGGCGTGTCCTTGCCGAGACCCATAATGTCCTGCGTGTCGAGCCAGCCGAAGTAATGGAAGTCGGCGGGATAGTCGGAGTTGCCCATCTTCGGACCGGGGGTCTGGTAGATGGTCCACGCATCTTCACCGCACACGGCGCTGATGTCAGTGCCGGGGCCGTTCAAACGCTCGCACTTGTCGCGCTCCAGACGCACCCACTGGGAACTCGCCGCCATCGCCGCCCATGGCGTGCCATCGCTGGCGACGTCCATGCCACGTGGGTTCAGCGTGCCTTCTGGCACCTGGAACACTTCGGTGATGCAGCTTTCGGGCGGGTTGTCGCCGCGATCCAGACGGATCAGGCCACCACGCTGTTCGCCATTGCTGCCCTCCCAGGCGCCCCAGATGATGTTGGGGTTAGAAGGATCCGGGCTGATGTTGTAGAGGTTGTAGCTGACTTCCGTATCCAGCATCGGATCGGGATTCTCGGCGCCATCGGCGTTCCACGGCTTCGTGATCTTGCCGTCGCCGTTGGTGTCGATAATCTGCGGGCACCAGCCCTGCGCAGCCTGCTCGTCGTGGGTTTCATCCCAGATGCGGGTGTTGATCCAGCCGAAGTAGGGTCCCAGCAGTTCGTTGAAGTACAGCGTGTTGTCGGCATCGGTGGCGAAGTTCAGGTGATGCGTCGCGAAGCAGGTGTCGATCAGCTCGAACTGGCCAGTCTTTGGATCGTAGACCGAGGCCTGGCGGTTGCTGCGGCCAATCGGCGAATACTGCACGAACTTGTTCGTGGAATTCGGATCGCTGCACCATGCGGGCTGTTTGTCGCGGATCTTCGAGGTGTTCCACACGCGGCCATCGGGGCTCATCATCGGGTTATGCGGATCGGCCGGATTTTCATTGCCCCACAGATGCTCCATGCCCCAGAAGTTCGAGGGGTTGCCGGGCGCCGGGAAACGCGAGGGGACGGCGCGCGGATCTTCACGCGTCGGAATGACGAGCTTGTAGTTGTCGTTCGTCACCGGGTCCACCACCTCGATCGTACCGTGACCGGCGGAGACCGCGTAAATCGGACCGTAGGCGTTGACGCTCGGGTTGTTCTTGTCGGTGGAAATGATGTCGTGCATGAAGTCCTGCGGACCGCCGATGTCCCACAGCGTGACGACAACGTTGCGCTCGTTGCCTTTCGGACGCGGCGGCGCCGGCGGCACGGCGCCACCTTCGACCTTGCGAGTCCAGTCAGCCATCGTCTTCGCCATGCCATCCATGCCGAAGGCGAGGAAGGCGCCCTGCATGCTGCCACCGCGCACGCCGAGCGAGGTGCGGTAGATCCAGGCCTCTTCATGCGTGTCGAAGCCGAGCGAATCCATGTGGTCGAGCGAACGCGTCAGCTGGTTGCCGAGCTGGTGGCAGAAGTTGCAGTCTTTCTTGAACTTGTGCATCCAGTCATCCTGGCTCGTGACGCCGGGCAGGTAACCGTTGCCACCGGCTGCGACCGGGCCGGTGCCGGGGAAGGATTCTTTCGGCGGAACGTCGAGCAGCGACAACCAGTAGTCGCCCGGATAGACCTTTGCGGCGTCCTGCGGAGTCGACGCAATCTCGACCGTCAGGTCCAGATCGGTATCGCCGGGACGGCCTTCCACTTTCGCGGAATCGAGCAGGCCATAGCCGCGCACCCACACGTTGTAGGTAGCATCCGGCAGCTGCGGCAAGGAGTAGTTGCCATTGTCGTCAGTGACAACGATCTTGATCAGCGGCGTGTTGGTCTCTTCGGTTTCGGCGATGACCCATACGCCGGCTTCAGGCCCAGCACTGCTCGTCACGGTACCGGTAATGAAACCTTCCGGGTAAGCGCGTTCCGCCGGCGCGGGCACCTGCGCGAGCGCCGTGCCGCCGGCGAGCAGCGCGGTAATGGCCGCGATTGATTGAGCAAGTCTGTTCATAGTGCCTCCTGGAGTGCCCATGATTTGTAGTGATGGGAATGTCGGTGTGATGGAAAAAATGTCGGTCCGTTGAAAAAACGTAATGGGTATTTTGCGACGCGGCTGCGCTATCTACTTGTTTTTAATCTTGTATTCGAGCGTCATGGCGTTGCCGCAGGACACCGCGAGTATACCCCAAGTATTTCACCGTAAAGCAGCTTTGGTCGGGGACCGCCGGATTTTCATAATGCGTGCACGAAATGTGGAAGGTCAAGCGTAGCGTGGGCTGCCAGGCCGGATGCGCGTTGCGTATCGCGGCACCGGCGCGTGTGCCGCGGTACATGTCTGTGGCGGACACTGCGTGCAGCGAGAGCCAGTCGCCGCGATAAGGCTTTACGCATCTTGCGCAGTCGCTGCCCCATACTCTGGCCGTCCCGATCGGCACGCCTGGGCAGCCTTCGACTTATGCAGAGTCGAGAAGGCCATAACCGCACACCCTGACATTAAAAGTCGCGCCCCAGACTGCCGCAGGGGGAGCCATGCAGACTTTCGCTGGAGATTGACGATGCGTAAAAAATCCCGCGTTTTCTGCAGCGAAACCTGCACGGCTGCGCGCACAACCCGCGCTCATTCCGACGCGACCGGTCAGGATCGTGGCTTGCTGGTCATTGGGCTTTTGCACGCTGAAGGCGCTAGAATGCGCGCCAGTTTACGTATCCTTTTCCTGCGCCGGAGTTCGCATGTCGAACAACAATATCACCACCTGTAATTTGCAAATTTCCCAGGTTCTCTACGATTTCATCGAAAAGGAAGCCGCCCCTGGCACCGGCATCAGTCCGGATGCCTTCTGGGATGCGCTGTGCAATATCCTCGAGCGGCTCGCGCCTGTTAACAAGGCGCTGCTGCAGAAGCGCGACACGCTGCAGGCGAAGATCGACGCCTGGCACAAGCAGCACGACGTGAAGTACTACCTTGAGCACCGCGACGAATATAAGAAATTCCTGCAGGAGATCGGCTACCTGGTACCCGTGGGCGACGACTTCAGGATCGGCACGCGCGGTTCCGATTACGAAATCAGCATTGTTGCCGGCCCGCAGCTCGTCGTCCCGGTGATGAACGCGCGCTATGCGCTCAATGCCGCGAATGCGCGCTGGGGCAGCCTGTTCGACGCGCTGTACGGCACCGACGTGATTCCTGAAAGCGACAGTGCCACGCGCACTGCGAGCTACAACCCCGTGCGCGGCCAGAAAGTCATGGAGTACGCCGACGACTTCCTCGACCAGGCGATCCCCCTGAAACGCGGCCGCCACTGCCAGGTCACCGAGTACCGCCTCGTCAACGAGAACGGCCACATCGTCGTCGAAGCTGAGCTGAAAGATCGCACGACCACCGGCCTGCTCGATCCCGACAAGCTCATCGGTTTCCAGGGCGGCTTCAGCTCGCCTGAAACCATGTTGTTCGCAAATCATGGGCTGCATCTTGAAATCCAGTTCGATGCACAGAGCGTCATCGGCAAGCAGCATCACGCGAATGTCAAAGACGTCTACATGGAGTCCGCCATGACGACGATCCAGGACTGCGAAGACTCCGTTGCCGCCGTCGACGCAAATGACAAGGTTGCCGTGTACCGCAACTGGCTCGGCCTGATGAAAGGCACGCTGGAAGAAACCGTAGTCAAGGGCGACAGGACCATCGTGCGCCGGCTGAGTCCCGATCGCGTCTACAAGGGCACGAGCGGCGAAACGGTCATCATGCAGGGCCGCAGCCTGCTGCTCGTGCGCAACGTTGGCCACCTGATGACGACCGACGCCGTGCTCGACCGCCAGGGCAACGAAATGCCGGAAGGCATCATCGACGCGATGGTCACGACGTTGTGCGCGCTGCACGACCTCAAGGGCGACGCGCCCTTCAAGAACAGTCGCGAAGGCAATGTCTACATCGTCAAGCCGAAGATGCACGGGCCTGAAGAGGTCAAATTCACGAACGACCTGCTCGATGCCGTCGAAGACGCGTTCTCGCTCAAACGCAATACGATCAAGGTCGGCGTCATGGACGAGGAGCGCCGCACGAGCGTGAATCTCAAGGAGTGCGTACGCGCCGTGAAGGATCGCATCTTCTTCATCAATACCGGTTTCCTCGACCGCACCGGCGACGAAATCCACACGAGCATGCAAGCCGGTCCCTTCGTGCCGAAGGAAGCCGTGAAAGGCCAACCCTGGATCAAGGCTTACGAAGATTCCAACGTCGATATCGGCGTGCGCGCCGGCTTCACCGGCAAGGCGCAGATTGGCAAGGGCATGTGGGCAAAACCCGACATGATGGCCGACATGATGGCGCAGAAGGTCGTGCATCCGAACATGGGCGCGAACTGCGCGTGGGTGCCCTCGCCTACCGCGGCAACCTTGCACGCGATCCACTACCACCAGATCAACGTCGCCAACACGCAGCGCGCGCTATCGACGCGCGAGCCGGCGAGCGTCGATACGATCCTGACAATTCCGCTGATGATCGACAACAAGCTGACGCCGAAGCAGATCCAGGCCGAGCTCGACAACAACGCACAGGGCATCCTCGGTTACGTGGTGCGCTGGATCGACCACGGCGTGGGTTGCTCGAAAGTGCCCGACATCAACCACGTCGGCCTGATGGAAGACCGTGCAACGCTGCGCATTTCGAGCCAGCATATCGCGAACTGGCTGCATCACGGCATCGTGACGCAGGAACAGGTCATGGAAACCTTCAAGCGCATGGCGGTCGTCGTAGACCAGCAGAATGGCGGCGACAAGCACTACAAAAACATGGCGCCGACATTCGATGGCATTGCCTTCCGCGCCGCCTGCGACCTCGTGTTGAAAGGTGTCGAGCAGCCTAACGGCTATACGGAACCCTTGCTGCACAAGTACCGGAAAGAGTTGAAGCAGAAGGCCTTGTAAAGCTGGCTTGCAGAGGCGCGACTCCTGATGTGGTCGCTCCCGCGCAGCCCGGCACTTGAATGTTGCATGCAGTACACAGGCGATCTGGATTACCGCCTTCGCGGGGATGACGAAGAAAAAATTACAGGTACAGGGGAAGCACATGAAACTGCATAAACTCGCCGGACTCGCCGCACTGCTGCTCGCCGGCACTGCGCAGGCACAGCTTGCCGCACCGAATGCCGCCGGCATCAGCGCCGGGCACACGCATCTCGTCGTGCCGGACCTCGCGAAGCATCGCGAAATCTGGAAGTCGCTAGGCGCTGTCGAGAAGAGCTCCGGCCGTTTGCAGTTGCTCGGATTCCCCGGCATGTACATCCTGCTGCGCGAAGGGACGCCGATGGCGCCGTCGAGCGCGACGAGTGCGAATCACATCGGCTTCGCGGTGCAGTCCTATGACGCCATCAAGGCGAAGCTCGACGCGATCGGCGTGACCTACGTCGTCGACAACAAGGAAGGCAACCAGATCATCGCCGACCTGCCCGATGGCGTGCGCATCGAGATCGCGGTCGATAGCGCGCAGGCCGAGCCGATCATCTTCCACCATACGCATCTCGCCGCGCTTGACGGCGCCGCGCTGCAGAAGTGGTATGTCGATGTGTTCGGCGCAGAAATGGGCGAGCGTCGCGGCCTGCCCTCGGCGGTCATTCCGGGGGGCCGTGTCGACATCCTGCCGGCCCGTGATGCCGCGCCGATCGGCACGCAGGGCACCGCGATCGATCACATCGGTTTTGAAGTCACGGATATGGCGGCCTTCAAGGCAAAGATGGACGGCATGGGCATCGTGTTCGCGCGCGAGCCCGAACGCCGTGACGACATCAATCTGACGATTGCCTTCATCACCGATCCGGTTGGGACCTACATTGAAATTACGGAAGGGCTGGACGACGCGAAGTAGTCTGTATTCGCTGGGCTTCACGGTGGACGCTCGGCCGAATCGTCGTCCATGAATTGGGGCACGCCCACCAGGGGCCCCAGTGCATGGGCCGCGGCAGGTGCGTTGAGCGCCAGGAGGCAGGGTAATAAACAGATGTCGGGCCAAGCTCCCCTGGTGGAGGACCCTGGCCCGGGTACGGTCAGGCAGTAGCGCTTAGTCCTTCAGCGCATCCTTGATCTTGCCTTTCGCTTCCTGCGCGGCGCCTTTCACCTGCTGTGCCTTGCCGCCATTTTCCATCGAGCCGTTGCTCGTCGCCTTGCCGGCTTTTTCAGATACCTTGCCAGCAGCCTGATTCATTTTGCCTTTTGCTTTATCGCTTGCACTGGATGACATGTCTTGTCTCCTGATAAGTAGAGCCCCGCTTCATGCAGACAACCATGCCACGGGACATTGGCATGCACTCATCAATATGCATGGAGCGGACCAACTTGAAGGACGAGGTGTGCCGCGTGCGCGAGGCGAGAAATGGTCGGTAGCAGCGGGCTTTTTCCTGTTTGCTGAACAGGTTGGGAGGCAGCGCACAGGCTCACCAGGGCTCTGTAACGTAAAAGTTGCAGAGCCCCGGCGCATATTTACTTAGTCAGGCAAGGCAAACACATACAGTCCGTTGCTCGCGCCACTGTTGTCGAGGTTGAGGCGCAGCGGGCCCATCGTGCCGGTGTTGATACCGGGGTGCGACAGGTTGTTGCCCGTGATCACCGCGATGTACTGGCGACCATCAACCGAGTACGTGATGTTGCCCATCGAGATCGGGCCGCCGAGGATCGTTTCCCACAGCGTCTGGCCGCTGTCGGCGTCGATCGCGCGAAAGCGACGATTGATGTCGCCCCAGAACACGAGGTTGCCGGCGGTCGCCAGCATGGCGCTGTTGGTCGGGATCTGGCCCGTGGGCCACTGCGTGATCTCGCCGGTCTCCATGTTCACCTTGGCGAGTCCGTTCAGTTCCTCGAGCGGTACACCCGGCGCGGGAATGCCGATGCGGCTCTCGGGCATGGCCGGCAGCGTTTCGGTCGCCGGTGTCGCGGCAGTCATGTTCAGGCAGTTCTTGATGTACGGCACGTACATGCTGTTGTTCTGCGGACTGTAGGCACTTGGCCAGTAGCTGCGCGTGTTAAAGAAGCAGATGATGTTGTGATCGCCGGGCTCGGCCGCGATGACCTCGCGGTTGATGATCACGTTGCCCGTATCGACATTGATGTCGCTGATGAGGAAATTCTCGTGATCGCTCGGGAAGGGATTGGCCCACAGGAACTCGCCGGTCACCTTGTCGAGCGCCCACATGCCGCCGCCCTCGCCGACGTTGACGACGATGTCACGCTCTTCGCCGCGCGGAATCTTCGAGCTGATCCATTTGACGTGCGCAGGGTCCGGATCGACTTTCGTCGTCAGGATGATGCGTTCCTCGTTCATGTCTTCATCCCAGTCGTCGCCGGGCAGGTGCTGGTAGTACCACTTCAGCGTGCCAGTCGTGGGATCGATCGCGAGCGTGGAGTTGCTGTAGAGATCAACTGGCGCTTCCATCGGCACCGCATCGCGGCCGCCGTGGCGTTCGAGGCGCGTGTACGGCGAGGGGTTCGCGACGCTCCAGAACAGCGTGCGCGTTTCGGCGTCGTAGGACCCTGGCAGGCCCCACGACGAGGCGCGGCGTTCGGCTTCAGGTTTGCCGTACCAAGTGTCGCGGCCCGGCAGTGTGTCGTCAATTGCCTGCGTCAGAATGAATTTCCAGACCAGCTCGCCGGTGCGCGCATCGTGCGCCGTGATGTTGCAGTTTTCGCGCGAAGTATCGCGACCGCCGCAGGTGCCACTCGAAATCACTTTTCCTTCTACGACGATCGCGCCGGTCGTGTTGCCGCGGCCATCGGTGGGGGCTTCCCAGCGCAGCGCGCCGGTTTTTGCGTCGAGCGCGACGATGGTTTCGTCGGGCGCGGTGAAATAGATCATGTCTTCGAAGATCGCCAGGGTCTTCGAGCGGCCGGAACCGCCGGCGCCCGCGTTGATGTATTCACGGTTGTACTGCCAGATCGTATCGCCGGTCGTCGCGTCGAGCGCGGCTACGTTCGACCCGGGCAAGGTGATGTACATGATGCCGTCGTAAACAGTGGGGATAGTTTCAGTAATGCCTTCGGGCAGTCCTTTCGACCACGCGAGGCTGAGCTGCTTGACGTTGTCGCGATCGATCTGATCGAGCGGACTGAAGCGTTGCGCATCGGGCGTACGGCTGAACCAGAGCCAGTCGTTCGGCGAGGGATTGAGCAGCATGTCTTCGGTGACCGGCGTGAATTCCGCGATCGCCGGCGTCGACGCGTATTGATTGCTGTCGTCGCCGGTCGAGGTCATGTCGACTGCGGTGCTTGCCAGCTGGCGCAGATACGCCACGAGGTCGGGGAACTGATTCTCCTGCAGCGGCGCTGGCGGCATGCCGCGCTGCGGATTGCCGACCTTCAGGAATTCGATGAGCGCTGCGTCGCTGTCGGTGTTCACGCGCGACAGGATATTCGGGCCGAGTTGCGCGCCGCGTGCATCGGCGCCGTGGCAATGGGCGCAGGTCGCATTGAACAGGTCGACGCCAGTGGCGACATCTTGCGCACGTCCGGAAACCGCTACTAACGCGAGCAGGCAAGCGGCACTCAGTTTGTGCAGGCGAAGCACAGGCAAGCCGGTTGCGGACAGGGAAATGCGCATGAAATACCTCGAAAGGGGAAATGGGCGTTCGCTTTCCCGTGACGCAGCAGGAAGCGAATTATCATTCTTGTCAGGGAATTCTAATGGATCAGGCTCGAGCGGGTTCCCGCGCAATGTGGAAATACCGTGAACTCTCAGGCGCCCTCGAATTGCCAGTCGTGGATCTGTTTGTAGCGCGCAGACTTGATGTGCCTGAACTTGCGATCCTCGACCTGGTAAAAACCAAAACTGATGATGCGCATGACCTGACCCTTCTTCAGCGGCCTGCCCCAGAACGAATCCTCCCAGTCTGCAATGCACTCGAAGCGCGTCGGAATTTCAACGGCGACGGTTTTTTCATCGGAAACGAACACGGTCACGTCGACCTGCTCCTTGATATACCTCTTCACGTTCGCATAGAAATCGCGGATGCCGGTATCGCCGCGAATTTCAGAGCCCGGCAGTTCGAGCACGACTTCCGGATGGTAATACTCGATGAAGCGCGGATCATTGGCATTGAAGAGGTCGACGTAGGTCTGGTAGTCGGCGCGGGACAAGGCGGCGCTCTCCGCCGCCCTGCCCTGCGCCGCCGCGCCTGCCAGTACGAGGCCCACGCCTCCCTGCAAGAATTTCCGTTTATTCATATCGCGTAGCCTCCCGGGCCTTTGTTTGTCATCTGAGGTGGCAAGGTCATGACCGGGGCCGAGCATACGCGCGCGCCACTGAACGGAGAAGCCTGTGAAACCAGCCCTGCCCCTATCTATTGGCGCAAGGCGCCCCCTATAATCCGCCGCGCAGAGGGGGCGGCTGCCTCTTCATAACAGCCGCACACATCCCATCGCGGTTGCACTGCACCGCTTATCAACTACAACAACCTTCAACGAAAGGAAAACATCATGGCGATTTTCACTCATGTCTGCGTCGGCACCAACGACCTGGCCAAAGCCGACAAGTTCTACACCGCAGCCCTCGGCAAACTGGGCGTCAAAAACCTCGGCCCGATGAGCCCGACCGCAACGCTGTACGGCGCTGCCGCACCCGAGTTCGTCGTGTTGAAACCAGGCAACGGCCAGGCCGCCACGCATGCCAACGGCGGCACCATCGGCTTCGTGGCTCCAAGCCGCGCAGCAGTGCGTGAATTCCACGCTGCCGGCGTCGCCAATGGCGGCAAGGACGAAGGTGCACCGGGTCCACGCGCATTCACGCCGACCTCGTATGCAGCCTACCTGCGCGATCCAGACGGCAACAAGATCTGCGCCTACTGCTTCAACGACGGCGAATAAGTCCAGGCCTGTCCGCAGGCCAAGTAGTTACAATTGTTTTACAAAAAAAGGCGGAAGAATGCAGTTCTTTCGCCTTTTTGTTTTTATGATGCAATGCCTTTTTTAAACCTGGTCGGGTGTCGGATGAGCAAATCACTTTTGCGTAGTACTCTTTTCCTCTTGCTGTGCGGCGCGCCCACCGCGCTTATTGCAAAACCCTATGTCTGCATGGAAATGAACATTGGCGGCGAAATTTGCATGGAGCTGTTTCCCGACGCCGCTCCGGTCACGGTCGCCAACTTCCTGCGCTACGTACAGGACGGCGATTACACCAACAGCATGATCCATCGCACGGTGTCCAACTTTGTCATACAAGGCGGCGGCTACACGGTATTCAGTGATGGCATCCGCGTGGTACCCACGGACCCACCGATCGTCAACGAGTACAACCAGTCGAACCTGCGCGGCACAGTCGCAATGGCGCGTGTAGGCGGCAACGTCAACAGCGCAACCAGCCAGTGGTTCGTCAACCTGGCCGACAACACGGCGCTCAATACCGTGGACGGCGGCTTCACGGTGTTCGCGCGCGTCGTCAACGGCATGGATGTCGTCGATACAATTGCTGCCCTGCCTCGCGCAAATTTCGGCGCTCCACTGAACGAAACTCCGCATGTCGCGCCCGCAGGAAGTACCAATGTCGACTATGTGCAACTCGTCCGCGTAGTTCGCGCCTATCGCCTCGAAACGATGCTTCCCTACCAGTGTTCAGCCACCAGCCCAGGCGACACGCTGACCGAATTCTGCGGCAGCACGGTGACCTTCCCCGTGTTGGTCAGCGGCGTGCTGTACGAAGGCACCTTGCAGTACGTTCCCGGCAGAACCGGGCTCGTGTTCTCCGTGGATCGCAGCAAACTGAAAGTCATCAGCGATACCGGACAACAGCGCGCAACTTTCACCAATGGCATCCTGACGATTCCATCGCTGCGTAATGGCGCACGCGCCTTCACCAATGTGCAGTTGCAGATGACGAGCAGCAACCCGCTCGAATTCACCGTCAACAGCTACACGCCGCGCTGAGCCGCAGGCTCTATCGCGCCCGGGCCCCCACCGAAGTGCTCCAGCCCATCCGCCGCTCGCGAGGACCGCAAGTCTTCCCGATCGTGGCTGCGCGCCAGCCGGAATAGCGCGCCCCAACCCGCGTGATCGTCCGCCCCGCGAAGCACTCCTGGGCCCTGTTGTTGTGCCACTGCCCGGGCTGGCTGTCAGCCGTTTGAGTAGGGAGTTACAGGGGCTTATTGCAGTATCACTTAAGTAGGTTATGATTAACCACTGATAATTAAGACTTTTTTATAAAATTCTGTAGCCGAGCCGCCAGCCCTACAAGGCCAACCCAAATCCAAAGTCTAAAAATATGGTATTCGAATCAAATACTTATATAGACATTAGCCCCTACCACGAGATTCTGAGCGGGATGAACTTCATCCTGTCGATCAGTGTTGGCGTGGTCAAGCTAACCGGTCCCACCGGCACCGGCAAAACCCGCCTGCTGCAGCAGCTCCAGGATGAACTCGAGGCCGAGCGCCAGGAGACCATTCTCTTCCTCACGCCGCCGGCGTCCATAAAGGACATGCAAGACGCGATCAGCCGCAAACTCAGACTCGACAACGAGTTCGGCTTCAACAAGGCGCTGATCCACCACATCATTGCAAAGCCCTACGACCAGCAGCGGCTCGTTCTTGCCTTCGACGAGGCCGAAAAGATCGACATCGACGTGCTGCTCGCGATTGCGCTGTTCCGCAACATCACGCACAACAGCCAGCCGATCGTCAGCATCGTGCTGTGCGGCAGCGACGCGCTGAATGCCAGGCTCGACGACATAGCGTACCGTCCGCTCGTCCAGGACATGCTGCTCAGCTACGAACTGAATCCCCTGACGCGCGAACAGCTGCAGGCCTATGGCAACGCCTGCGCCGACCTGCACCGCCTCGGCAAATTGCCGCTGAAGAACGGCGTGCTGACTGAGTTGCTGGCCGAGTCGAAGGGCCTGCCGGGCACTGTCCCCGACTTACTGAAGCAGTTGCGCGACAAGGTCGACAGCGGTGCGCTCAGCGCCAGAGCCGAGAACCTCGAGAAGACAAAAACAGGTGATGCACGCGCCGTGGCGGTAGAAGCTTCCAACGCAGAAACGGCCGCGGACGGGGCCCCGATTGCGGCCCCTCCGGCGATCGACCCTTCCAGACTCAGCCCTGACGAGCGCCTGATCCTTGCCAGCCGTGCGGAGAAGGACGCCAGCGGGCCGAGGAAATTCAAGCTCAGCCTCGCCATTGCCTCTCAGCACCGCAAACTCGCGCAGGGCGTCGCGCTCGCCGCCGGCGTGGCGGTGGTCGCCTTCCTGGCAGGGCCGCGCGTCGCCCCGACTGTCAGCAACCTGTACTCCAACCTGACGAGCGACGCTGAACAGGCGCCAGCTGTTATTGCCGCGGCCAGTGACGCAAGCGCGCCGACAGCGGAGGCAGCAGCCGCGCCTGAAGGCGCCGACGTATCGTCGCAAAGCGATGAGCTGCCTTCTGAAGGCGCAGCAACCGGCGCAATACCCGCTGAAGCAGCCGTTCCACGAATTGCCGACGCACCTGAAGCCACGCCCGTGGTCGCTGACGCACCCGCGGAGGCTAAAGCGCCGAGCGCTGAAGAGTCCACGCCGGAGCTCGTTGCGGAAGCTGCCGCTGAAACTCCGCCCGCGGCCGCTCTACCCGAACCCGAGCCAGCGCAAGCACCACAAGTTGTAACCGCGCTGCCGCCGACTGCGCCTCAGTCTGCGGCTCCTGCGCCGGCCACGGTGGCGAATGCCAACGGCAGCCTGCCGAATGGCAACCCCGACGAGCTTCAGCAAGTCATTCGCGGATGGCTCATGGCCTGGGAAGAACAGGACGTCGATAATTTCTTCAGTTACTACCACACAGACTTCGCGCCGCTGTACCAGGACACGGTCGCGGACTGGCGCATGGATCGCCAGACGAAGATTTCGCGCCCCGATAGCATCACGATCGAACTCGAAGACTTCACCATCGGCAACAGCTCGACGATTGGAACGCGCGTCAGCTTCTGGATGAATTACGCAGCGCCCGGCTATGCCGACCGCACCAAAAAAGAAGTCCTGATCGGCCGCGACCTCGATGGCCAATGGCGCATCCTGCAGGAATACAACCAGCAGGTTGCCGAGGTGGATCCGTCGACCTTCCGCGCCGGCGTCGCGCTCAATTCGCAGACCTCGCAATCGCCTGCGTCGAGCGCCTCGCTCACGCAGGACCAGATCGCCGAAATCGCGCGCTTCCTTGCCGCCTGGCTGACCGACTGGCAGAACCAGAACGTTGATGGCTACTTCAGTCATTATGAAAGTGACTACAAGTCGGAATCGATGGCGAGCGTGGAAGAGTGGCGCAACGACAGGACTACGAAGATCCGCCGCCCGACGCGCATCGTGCTGCGCATGGACGAGCTGGAAATTCTCGCGGGCGATGATGACAGCGTGCGCGTGCAGCTCGTGCTCGAGTATCACTCGACGCACTACGCCGACCGCACCGTGAAGGAAATCGGCCTGAAGAAAGCCGCCTCGGGTGAATGGCGGATCACGGAAGAAAGGAACCGGCAGATCGAGGTCCTCCCGGTGATGCGCCTACTGCCTGTCGACAGCCTGGCCTTCCTGGTCATGAATCGCTGAAAGCCTAAGGCGCCTGTTGTACTCCGGCGGACGACTCTTGTGGAACTGCTGCAGGTGCTTGCTGTACTGCTGCGGGAGGCGCCGCCACCGGAACCGTATCAAAGGGTTGCGGCGCAGGCGTCGTCGGCCCCGAGGGCGGCAGGAGCGGCAGCGGAAATTCCGGCTGCTTGCCAGTCAGAGTCCGCAGGAAGGCCACGATCTTGGCCGTCCCCTCCTCCGAAAAGCGCCGGTTCAACTGTACCCACACCATCGTGTTTACCGCATCCTCGAGCGTGCGCACCTGTCCATCGTGGAAGTAGGGATAGGTCAGTTCGACATTGCGCAGGTTCGGTACTTTGAAACGCATACGATCGACGCGATCACCGGTCACGCCCTGGCGACCGACAGCTGGATTGGTCGTTTCATAGCGATTGAACGAGCCCATTTTCTGGAATGCACCGCCGCCTACCGAGGGGCCGTTGTGGCAACCGATGCAGCCTGTGATCTTGAACAGCTCATAGCCTTCTTTTTCCTGCTCGGTCAGCGCGTCGTCATCGCCGTTGAGCCACTGGTCGAAACGTGAATCGGGCGTCACGAGCATGCGCTCGAATTCGGCTAGCGCCGCGGTGACCATATCGATCCTGACCGGGCCCTCATTGCCGTATACCTGTGCGAACTGCTCGACGTAACCGGGGATCGTATTGAGCACTTCGACAGCGAGGTCGTGCGACGAGGCCATCTCGCCCGGGTTTGCGATCGGACCGCCCGCCTGCTCGACGAGATCCTTAGCGCGCCCATCCCAGAACTGCGCGATGTTGTAGGACGAGTTCAGAACGGTTGGAGAATTGATCGGACCCTCGGCCCAGCCGTGGCCAATCGACGATACGAGATTATCCGCACCGCCCATGCTGAGGTTGTGGCAGGAGTTGCAGGAGATCCAGCCCGATTTTGATAGGCGCGGATCGAAGAACAGTTTTTTGCCAAGCTCGACTTTGCCGGCGTCGAGATCGGTCGGCATTTCAATGGGCTGGATGGGCTCTGACGAGTCCGCGTAAACAACGGTACCTGCCAAGCCCTGGCCCATCATCACCAGCGAAAAGAGTAGGTGCTTTTTCATATCCGCTTTTTACCTCCGGTACCACTTCACGGGCTTGCCCTGGATCAAAGGCAAGGCCTGCCTATATGATGTATTTATTGTACATCAATAGGCGGCGCATCTGTGGAGCAATTCAGGATTTTGCGCAGAGGCTCAGCGGCGCTTGTCGAGCGATGACCGGCCGACTATCACTCACTTGTCGAGATAGTAGGCTGTTCCGGCAAATAGCAGGCGCGCGGTGCGCATGATGGACGTACTCTTCGGAACGTTCTCTTTCGGGTCATCGGCGAGCACGACTTCGACACCCATCGTGCCCGTCGGATGCTCGACTTCGCAGAGGCGACGCTGGCCGCTCGGAATCTTTGCAATATCGTGACCGACGGCGCCGGGAATATTCGCCGCTGTTGCCACACTCGCCGCTGCGAGAACCCCCACGGCGTCATGTACGCGATGCGGGATGAAACTGCGCGTGTTCAGGATGCCGCCGACTTTCGGCGCCGACACGATGGTCATCTTCGGCACCGTTTTGTCCTTGACGTCGCCAAGATTCATCATCGGGCCAACCGCGAGACGCAGGGCTTCGATGGTCTTCTTCAGTTCGGTATTAGCCTCGAGCGCTTCGATGCTCTCGTCGCCCGCCAGACCGAGGTCGCGCGCGTCGATCATGACGACCGGCATGCCATTGTCGACCAGTGTGACCCTCAGGCCATTGACCACATCGGCGAAGTTGCCGGTCGGGAACAGCGCGCCGCAACTGGAACCGGCGACGTCGAGAAATTCGATCATGATCGGCGCGTGCGTGCCGGGTACGCCGTCGATAGCGGCATTCCCTTCGTATTGCACCTTGCGTCCGGGAGTCATGATGCGTTGCTTGGCGACGCTGTCGGTGTTTTCCATGTAGACCGTGACGACGGTTTCGCCGTCCTGCGCCTGCACCAAACCTTGTTCGATGGCGAAAGGACCGACGCCGGCAAGGATGTTGCCACAGTTCTGGCTCGTCGTGGTTTTGGCTTCATCGACGAAGACCTGCACGAAGAGATAGTCCACGTCGATGCCCGGGCGTGTCGATTTCTTGATGATCGCGACCTTGCTCGTCAGCGGATGCGCGCCCCCGACACCATCAATCTGGCGCTTGTCGGGCGAACCCATGATGCCGAGCAGGGCCTTATCCAGCTCCTTCTGGTCAGCCGGCAGGTCGCCGGCAAGAAAGTAGGCACCTTTCGACGTGCCGCCGCGCATCAGCAAACAGGGAACCGCTTTCATATTGCTTCCTCAAACTGGGCTATAACCAAGGGCCCGCATTATCAGTGATGGCCTGCGGAGATCAAAGGGGTCAGAGGGATCAAGGGGGTCGATCAAGGGGGTCAGAGTAACTTGATCAAACGGGCCAGTTGCAAGTTACTCTGACCCCTTTGATCCTGACCCTTTGATACAGCGCGAGCAAATCAGCTGATCTGGATCAAATAAGCGATTGGAGGCTTCTGCCCCCCTGCATATAATGGCGGCCATTTTTACGTCCAGGACATCACCGATGCATAAGCCCATTGCCGTACGCAACATTCCTCGCGCCGACCAGTCCGTCATTGATGACCTCGCGTCGATGGGCGTCGCCACGGTGCACGAATCACAGGGCCGCGTGGGCCTCATGGCACCCTACATGCGTCCCGTGTGGGGCACGAACCGCATCGCCGGCAGTGCAGTGACGATCCTCGCGCAGCCGGGCGACAACTGGATGATTCATGTCGCGATCGAACTGTGCAAACCCGGCGACATCCTCGTCGTCGGCCTCACTGCCGACAGCACCGACGGTTTCTTCGGTGACCTGCTCGCTCACTCCTGCATGGCGCGCGGCGTCAGGGGCCTGATCATCGATGCCGGCGTGCGCGACGTGAAGGATCTGCGCGAGATGGGCTTCCCGGTGTGGTCGAAAGCCATTCATGCAAAAGGTACCGTCAAGGAAACGCTTGGCTCGGTGAATATACCGATCGTCTGCGCCGGCGCGCTCGTCAATCCAGGCGACATCATCGTTGCCGATGAAGACGGCGTATGTGTCGTGCAGCGCAAGCATGGCGCTGTCGTGCGCGACAAATCGAAGGAACGCGAAGCCGCTGAAGTCGCCAAGCGCGAAAAACTACAAAAAGGCGAACTCGGCCTCGACATCTACAAGATGCGCGAGCGTCTCGAGAAAGCCGGGCTCGTCTACGTCGACAATCTCGAAGACATCAAGTAAGTACATTTTTCTCCCTCACTCAACCCCACAGGCCACCACCATGGACTACAAAGAAATCCAGGCGCTCAAAGCCAAATTCGAGGAGGTGCCCGGCACCTATCTCTTCAACGCTGATCGCTGCCGCCAGGGCTACTGGCTAAACATGTTCTGCTCGTCGATGGCAAAGGATGAAAACCGCAAGGCCTTCCTCGCCGACGAACAGGGCTACCTCGACACCCGCTTCCCGAAACTGACCAGCGACCAGCGTCGTTGCGTACTTGAGCGCGACTGGCTTGGCATGATCAAGAACGGTGCGAACATTTACTACATGAGCAAGTTTGGCGCGACGCTCGGCCGCTCCTTCCAGTACATGGCGGGCGAAATGACGGGTCAGGGCCAGGACAACTACCGCGCGATGATGATGGACGGCGGTCGTGTTGTTAAAGGCAACCAGAGCAAGAAAGACAACAAGGGCAAGGTGCTCTGTGTCTCCAACAAGTCCGGCAAAGACTTCAGCAAAGAAGGTTAAGATTCCCAATGGCAAAAATTACCGCAGGTATCGGCTGTTCCCACGTTCCCGCCATTGGCGCCGCTTTCGACCAGGGCCTGACGCAGGACCCCTATTGGTCTCCCCTCTTCGCCGGCTATCCCGGTGGCCAGGAGTGGATGAGGAAGCACAAACCCGACGTCGCGATCATTGTCTATAACGATCATGGCAGCGCAATCACGCTTGAGAACATCCCGACTTTCGCTATCGGCGTCGCCGACGAATTCCAGCCGGCGGATGAAGGCTGGGGCCCGCGCAAGGTGCCGGTCGTCAAGGGCCACTCCGCACTCGCGTGGCATCTTGCCGAAACGCTGATCATCAACGAGTTTGACATGTGCGTGATGAACAAGCTGGACGTCGACCACGGTCTGACGATACCGATGAACATCACCTGCGGCGTCGTCGACGAGTGGCCCTTCGCCGTCATTCCGATTGCCGTCAACGTCGTCATGTTCCCGGTACCGAGCGGCGACCGCTGCTGGCGCCTGGGCGAAATCATCCGCCAGGCCGTCGAGGCCTTCCCGGAAGATCTGAACGTCGTCGTGTTCGGCACCGGCGGCATGTCGCACCAGATCCACGGCGAACGCTCCGGCATGATCAATTCAAAATTCGACCGCGCCTTCCTCGATGACCTGACCCGTAACCCGCAGCGCCTGCGCAAGATCAAGCATGAAGAATACGTGCGCGATAGCGGCGCCGAAGGCATCGAAATGGTCATGTGGATGGCAATGCGCGGCGCGCTCGGCAAAAACGTGCGCGAAGTCTATCGCCACTACCATGTGCCTGCGTCCAACACCGCCGCCGCACTGATCATCATGGAAACCGAAGACGAGAAGAAAGCGGCGAAGAAAGCCGCCGCGAAAAAAGTCGTGAAGAAAGTCGTGAAGAAAGTCGTCGAGAAAGCAAAAGCCGTGAAGAAAAAAGCCGGCAGCAGGGTCCCCGTCAAAGTGAAAGCGGTGACGAAGAAAGCTGTTGGCAAAGCTACCGGCAAGGCAAGAGCCATCACGAAGAAAGCCGTCGGCAAAGCTAGCGGAAAAGTGAAAGCGGCGACAAAGAAGGCTGGCAAAATCGTCGGACGCATCAAAAGCGCGGCGAAACTGGTCAAGTCCATCGCCGGCAAAAAGAAAGCGAAGCGGTAACTCACGGATCGGGCACGGACCACTTCGAGCAAACAAGCTCGTGAAAGAAGTGGTTCTTCCCTGTCCAGTGATACGTCCCGAATGGAGTAAACAATGACGAAAGTATTGATGGTTGGTCACGGCGCCTTTGCCGACAAGCACATGGACGGGATCAAGAATATCCCGGGCGTGGAAGTCGTATCGATCTGTGGCCGTCGCGAAGACGCGACGAGAGCTGCCGCCGAAAAACGCGGCATCAAGCACTGGGGCACCGACCTTGGCGAATGTCTGAAGCAAGACGTCGACGCTGTCATCATCACCTCGGCGACACAGGTCCATGCCGCGCAGACGATCCAGTGTTTGCAGGCCGGCAAGCACGTGCAGGTGGAAATTCCGATGGCTGACACGGTCGCCGATTCACGCGCGATCCTGGCGGCACAGCAGGCAGCGAACAAAGGCGGCAAGAAGCTGGTTGCGATGGCGGGCCACACGCGCCGCTTCAATCCTTCGCACCAGTGGATCCACAACAAGATCAAGGCGGGCGAACTGAAAGTGCTGCAGATGGACGTGCAGACCTACTTCTTCCGCCGCACGAACCTCAACGCCGCCGGCGGCGTGCGCAGCTGGACCGATCATCTGCTGTGGCACCACGCCTGCCACACGGTCGACCTGTTCTCGTACCAGACCGGCGAGCCGGTGAAGCACTGCCACGCGCTGGAAGGCCCGCATCACCCGGAACTAAAGATCGCAATGGATATGAGTATCGGCATGAAGACCGCGAGCGGCGCAATCTGCACGCTGTCGCTGTCCTTCAACAACGATGGTCCACTCGGCACCTTCTTCCGCTACATCTGCGACAACGGCACCTACCTCGCGCGCTACGATGACCTGTTCGATGGCAAGGAGAACAAGATCGACGTGTCGAAAGTCGATGTGTCGATGAACGGCATCGAACTGCAGGACCGCGAGTTCTTCGTGGCGATCAAGGAAGGGCGCGAACCCAATGCATCGATTGCGCAGTGCCTACCGGCGATGGAAACGCTGGGCCGGCTTGAGCAGAGCCTGAATAGCACAAAGTAAGTTTCTTGCGGGGAACCATGACGAGGGCGGATCGATTCCGCCCTTTTCATTTGTGGCGGCGCAAACGCGCAAGCTCCTGCGTTAGAATTCGGCTATCACCAAGCGCAGCGCAGGTCGCTGAGAGCAAAGGAGCAACCATGCAAACACGCAAACTCGGTCCCTTCACCGTTAACGCCATTGGTCTCGGCTGCATGAGCATGTCGCATGCCTACGGCACCCCTGATCCGGTCGAAGCCGAACGCACGCTCGCGGCGGCGCTCGACATCGGCTACAACTTTTTCGACACCGCCGCGCTCTATGGCTTCGGCAAGAACGAGGAGCTGCTGGGCCGCGTCATGAAGCCGCGGCGCAAGGACTTCGTGCTGGCCAGCAAGTGCGGCATCTGGAAAGGCGCCGACGGCAAGCGCGAAATCAACGGCACGCCCGCGAAGATCCGCGAAGTGGCCGAAGGCGCGCTGCAACGCCTGCAGACAGACCATATCGACCTTTACTATCTGCATCGCCGCGACTTCAAGGTGCCGATCGAGGACAGCGTCGGCGAAATGAGCCGGCTCGTCGAGGAAGGCAAGGTACGCACGCTCGGCCTGTCGGAATGTTCCGCCGACACCTTGCACCGCGCGCATGCCACGCACCCGATCACGGCGCTGCAGACGGAGTATTCGCTCTGGAGCCGCAATGCCGAGATCGCCGTGCTCGACGCATGCAAAAAGCTCGGCATCGCCTTCGTTGCTTTCAGTCCGCTGGCGCGCGCCTTCCTGACCGGCAAGCTCACCGATCCGAAAACGCAATTCGAACCGGCGGACATTCGCACTCATTTCCCGCGCTTCAGCGCAGAGAACTACCCGAAGAACCTGCAACTGCTGCCAGGCTATAAAAGAATCGCCGATGAAGCCGGCTGCACGATGGCGCAGCTCGCGCTGGCCTGGGTGCTGGCGAAAGGCTCGCACATCATCCCGATTCCCGGTACACGCCACCTCGAGTATGCGAAGGAAAACTTTGGTGCCATCGATGCAAAGCTCAGCGACGAGCAGGTGAGAAGGCTCGATGCGCTCATCAACCAGGAAACCGTCGCCGGACCGCGCTACAACGCCGCTACACAGCCCGAAATCGACACAGAGCAATTCCCGGCCTGAGTCCAGGCCTTCTGCAGCTGCGCAAGGAAGTGCTGAGCGCAGCCGCCCCGGCATTGCGGCATTGCCTGTTTACCAGTAAGTTTGGCGCGATTTCAGCCAGCTTACGGACACTCCGATGAAACGCCTGCTCGCGCTTTCCCTGACTCTCGCTTTTTCGTCCCTTCCTTCCATCGCCGATGCGCAGCCGCCGCAGCGTCCGCTGCTGCCGCTGATGACATGGCAGCTGCCGGGTTATCACGCAGTCGACGTCGCTGAGGCCTTCACGTTTCCGGAAGGCGTAGCTTTCGACGCCGCTGCCGACGTGCACATGCTGGATAACGGCAACATGCTGGTGCTGAACCGTGGCCCCAAACCCTTCATGGAATTCGATGCCAGCGGTAAGCTGCTGCGCGCCTTCGGCCCTGAAGGCGTCTTCAGCAGAGTGCACGGCATCGATGTCGATAAAGACGGCAACCTCTGGGTCAGCGACTTCATCGGCCACACCGTGCGCAAGTTCGACAAGGACGGCAAGGAGCTGCTGGTGCTCGGCACGCACGGCACCGCCGGTGAGTGGGACGAAGCTGCCGGCACGCAACTGTTCAACCAGCCAAACGAAACCGCGCTCGATAGCCAGGGCAACATCTACGTCGTGCAGGGTCATGTAGCCGGCGAGCCACGCGTGCTGAAGTTCAGCCCCGAGGGCAAGTTCATCAAGCGCTGGGGCGAACGCGGCAGCGGTCCCGGCCAGTTCGCTGTAGCGCACAGCATCCAGATCGATGCGAACGACAACATCTATATAGCCGACCGCGAGAATTTCCGCATCGAGATCTTCGACACGGACGGCAACTACAAGAGTGAGTGGAAGTACGACGCCATGGTCTGCGGCCTGTATCTGCACGACGACGGCTTCATGTACTTCACGACCGGTTTCGACGGCGAGATTGCGAAGGCCGACATGGAAGGAAAGTTGCTGGGCTCGCTCGGCAGTCCCGGCACGGAAAACGGCCAGTTCGGGGAAGCGCACTACCTCGTGCTGGACCAGGATGAAAATATCTACGTGGCAGACGTGGTCAGGCGCCTCGTGCAGAAGTACGCGAAGGACTAATCCTCGTTTTCGTTTTCGTCTTCGTCGTCTTCATCATCGCCAATCACCGCGCCGGCAACCTTGATCGGCGCGGTCACGACGGCGGCAGCGACCCCGACAGTCGCGCCGACGGCAACTCCCACAACCGTCGCGACGCAACCACCCAGCGCCAGTAGCAGCGCCACAAACACCAGGGAACGTATCACTCGGTTGCGGCACCTGTCGCGTCAGCGCTTGCTGGCGCAAGTTCCGGGCTTGCCGGTACCAGTTCCGTGCTCGGCGCCGGTACCTCCGCATTTGCGGACTCGACGACAGTGGCAGTGGCAGCCTCCACGCTCAGCCGCTCGCCGTCATCGTTCCAGATTTCAATCGGCGCGATATTCAGCGCTTCGACCTGGCCGCGGATCTGCGCGAGGTCGCCGACGATGACCCAGACCAGCTTGTCGCGGTTGACGAGGTCGACCGCCGCGCTTTGCAGCTCCGGCAACGTCAGCGCTTCATAGCCTTCAGTGAGGTGCGCCGCGTAGTCGAGCGGACGGCCGTAGCGCGCCGAGCTGATCATGCTGCCGAGCACGGCCTGCGAGGTTTCGAAGTTGCCGGGCAGCGCGCGTGCGAGGCCGGCGATGACGAGATCCATTTCTTCCTGCGTGATCGGACGCTGGTTCCTGATCGTATCGAGTTCGCTCATCAGCTCCTTCAGCGAGTCGCCGGTCCTGTCGGTCTGCACGGGCGCATTGACGATGAACAGGCGCTGGCCGCGCGCGGACTGCAGCTGCGTCCGTGCGCCGTAGGACCAGCCTTTCGCTTCGCGCAGGTTCATGTTGATGCGCGCGGTGAAGGTGCCACCGAGTACGCCGTTCATCGCTTCGATCGCGAGATCGCGGCCGGTGCCGAGACCGGGTACCAGATGGCCGGCGAGGATGAAGGACTGCGGCGATCCCGGTTTGTCGATGAGGATCACGCGCGCGCCCTGCTCCTGGCCGACCATGGCGATGTTCTTCTGCGGCGGCAGCGTGTTCGGCGCGGTCCAGCCGCGGAAGGCGCGATTCAGCATCGGTACGACCTGTTCAAGCGTGGTATCGCCAGTGATGAAGATGCGCGCCTTGTCGGGACGCAACCAGCGTTCCTTGAAGTCGAGCAGGTCATTCTGCGTGATCGATTCGGTCGATTCGACCGTGCCGGTGCCCGATAGCGGGACGGCGTACGCGTGGCCCGGACCATACAGCACCGGCGGCAGCAGCCGCAGCGCGAGACTCTGCGGCTGCGCCTTTTCCTGCGCGATGCCGGTGATGCGCTGCTGGCGCAGGCGTTCGATTTCCTCGGTGTCGAATTCCGGTTCAAGGATCAGGTCGGCCCAGAGATAGATCGAATCCTCGAGATTCTGCGTCAGCGCGTTGAGGAAAACGAAGGAGGAGTCGACCGTGGCGCCGCTGGTGACCACGGCGCCGAGACGTTCCGCCGTTTCCGAGATGTCGAGCGCCGTGCGTGTGCGCGTGCCCTTGTCGAGCATCGCCGCGGTGAACGAGGCGACGCCAAGCTTGCCACCAGCGTCGGCCGCATACCCCGCGTCGAACTCCATCGACAGCGCCACCAGCGGCATCGTGTGGCGTTCGGCAAGGACGACTTCAACGCCGTTGTCGAGCGTTGCTGTCTCGATGCCGGGGAAGCTCAGCGTCGGCAGGTCGGTCGGAATTGGCGGCAGGCCGTCGGAACGATCGATGCCGGTCAGAGCGTTGGAGTAGGTCTGCGAGGGCACGACGTTGACCTGGTGCGAGCCGCGCGCCAACCAGCGTTCGGCCGCGGCGCGCACGTCGCGGGCCGTGGCATTGTTGATCCAGTCGAGATAGGTGTTGATGAACAGCGGATCGTCGGCGTACAGCAGCCCTTCCGCCATCTGCGCCGCCTTGCCGCTGAAACCACCGACCTGCTCGAGCCCGCGCACGGTTGCCGCGTTGATCGTCGCAACCACGCGGTCGACTTCTTCTTCGGTCGGACCGTTCGCAATGAAGTCGTTGATGACGCGATCGATCGCGCGCGTGGCGACGTCAGGCTGCTGGCTGGGATTCAGCGTCACCGACAGGTCGAACACACTCGCGAGTTCGAACGGCGTCACCGCGGCATTGACGCTGGAAGCCACCTGGCGTTCGTAGACGAGGTCGACGTACAGCCGTGAATTACGGCCACCGCCGATGACCGCCGCGGCGATGTCGAGCAGCGCGCGATCGCGCGTGCTGCGCGGCGCCACGGCCCAGGCACGGTTCGCCAGCACGGCAGGTACTTCGTCGTACTGGATTTCCATCGAGTCCACGTCCTTGTCCGGCACCCACTCGCTGATCACGTCGACTTCCGGACCGGCGGGAATATCGCCAAAGAACTTCTGGACCTTCTCGCGCGCGGTCTGCACGTCGATGTCGCCGGCGAGCGCGAGCACGGCGTTATTCGGGCCATAGTAGTCGCGGAACCATTGCTGCACGTCTTCGAGCGATGCGGCGTTGAGGTCTTCCATCGAGCCGATCGTCGAATGGTGATATGGGTGCCCTGCCGGGAAGATGCCTTCGTAGAGGTTGTAGTTCACGCGGCCGTAGGGCTCGTTGTCGCCCTGGCGCTTCTCGTTCTGCACGACACCGCGCTGGTTATCTAGTTTTTCCTGCGACACGGCCCCGAGCAGGTGGCCCATGCGATCGGATTCCATCCATAGCGCCAGGTCGACCGCGGGTGTCGGTACTGTCTGGAAGTAGTTCGTGCGATCGAGCCAGGTGGTGCCGTTCATGCCGGTGGCGCCGACCTGTTGCATCGGTTCGAACCACTCGCCGTCGTAGTTCTCGGTGCCGTTGAACATCAGGTGCTCGAACAGGTGCGCGAAACCGGTCTTGCCGGCCGGCTCGTTCTTGGAGCCCACGTGGTACCAGATGCTGACCGCAACGACAGGCGCCTTGCGGTCCTCGTGGACGATCACGCGCAGGCCGTTGTCAAGGACGAAGCTGTCGTAATCCAGATTGAGTTCGGGCGCCTGCGCGGAGGCTGCGATGGGTAGCAGGGCGCTGACGGCAGCGCAAGCGAGAGCGCACGCGAAACGCGAAGCAATTCGGGACGAAAACTGCGGGACCATGGCCTGTCTCCTGAATACGGAACAGGCCAAAGATAGCCTTGTTGCAGGGGTCTTGGAAAGGCAGACCGTCTTACCCGCGGCAGCGGGAATCAGAGCACTTTGTACACGTCGATGAGGACCGTCTGGGGCTTCGCCGCGTCGAACCTGACGGTGCACACGAAGACGGTACTGTTCAACCAGCCATACTTGCCGCTCGGTGCCGTGAATTCAGGCCGCGTACGGAAGTACAGCGCGTCGTTGCCACGGCTGCCCGGTGGCACGATGTAGCCTTCATTGACGACGTTGATCAGCGCGCCGTCGTCGGTGCGGACCATGTAGACGGCGCGGATGAAGGTGGTGCCGTCGGCGCGCGTGACCTGGTAATCGGCGCCACCGGGGATGACCTCACCCTTGATGTCGGCGCCAGTCACGATGCCGCCGGTGATCGGAATTGCGCGGCGTTCACCGTCGACGCTCGGTCCCATCGTCAGCGCTGCGCTGATCTTTGCTTCAATAGTAAAGGCGTATTCGGTGGCGACGCTGGGCGCGGGGCCCTCCTGGGCGAGGGCGCCGGCAGCAAGGAACAGCAGACTGACAAATAAATGTTTAAGCATTTGCATGGTTCTGTCCCGGGAATGAGGGTTTGCGCCGACGCGGCAACCTAGCGGCACTCAAAGTTGGCAGCGGCGTTGATGTCGCCGTTGCCCGTGTAGTGCGGATGCTGCGGATAAGGACACAGCGGGCGACTGACGCCGGGCATGCTGTTGCCCGTGGCGACGACGCTGGCGGGCGCGACCCCGTTCTCGACCCAGTCGATGATCGGGTCGAGCATGTCGAAGCTGTCGAGCGTCTGCTGGCCGCCCGCGCAATGGCCCATGCCGGGCACGAGGAACACGCGGCTCCACTCGTCGACCGTCTGCAGGCCACCATTCGCCGCAGCCATGTTCTGGTAATACTCGACCGTGTCCATCGCGGAGAACCAGGGATCGCTGACACCGTGGTAGAAAATCTGCTTGCCGCCCTTGGCGCTGAAGGAGGACATGCGCAGTGCCGTGGCATCGCCCTGTGCAGCGTCGGTCGTCGTCATGGCGATGAACTCGGCGTCGACGTCCTGCGTGACAAGACCGGCCACGCTGACGCCTTCCGGTGGCACCGAACCGCCGGCGAGCATGCCGCCCTGGCGGCCATTGCGATCGTCGGCGCCGGTGTCGAGTACGAAGCGTGAATAGACCTGCACGCCGCGCGAATCGACCGGACCGGCAAGACCGTTGACGAGTGCTTCGGCTTTGGCAGGTGCGAGGCAGTTCTGGGTCTGGCCGGCGGCACAGGCGAGCGTCATCGGATCAAAGGCGCAATGTGCGATGTCGAATACGAGTCCGTCCTCGGCACCGTCCAGTGCATCGCAGGCCTGCACAAGTCCATTGACGATCAGCGCGCCCTCCTCCGCCGACCACAACTCGTTCGGCGCCGGGATGCTGCCGCTGACTTCCTGCGCGGCGCGATTCCAGTGCACATTCATCCAGCGCAGCCCCAGGTTGGACAGTCCGGTGCGGATCGCCGGCGCGCCGCTGACGATGCCGTCGTACAAATAAGGATACCGTTGCGCCATGACCATGCCTTCGCGTCCGCCCGTGGAACAACCGACAAAGTAGGACTTGCTGATCGCGCTGCTGTAATAGGCTTCGACGAGCGGCTTCGCGACGAGCGTCACGCGCATGTTGCCGAGCAACAGGAAGTTCATTGCGGCTTCCTGGTCGGCCATGAAGCTTCCGTCGAAGCCAGCGCCTTCATGACCGCTGTCGGTGCTGACGACGGCAAAGCCGCGCGACAGCGCATCGCGTCCGCCAACTGCCTGCCCGCCGACGGGCTCGGCAAGCGATCCGTTGAGTCCGCCGCCGCCCTGGAACAGGAAGCGACCATTCCAGTCGTCGGGCATGTTGACGGCGAAGCGCAGTGCATACGACTTGCCATCGGAGCCCATGCGACGATCGATCTCGCCTTCGACATGACAGTGCGGCGCGAGCGTAAGGCCAGGCGACGGACCCCGCGCTGGCAGCTGCCGTTCCGTGTGGTGCTCGGCACTGGTGACCGCCACGTTGAAACCGGTCTGGCTGTAGTCGCTCAACGCCGCGCAGGACGCCGCGGACTGTGCGAATGCCGGAACGCTGAAGGTGGCGATGAGAACGCAGGCGAGGCTTGCTTGCAGCGGGATACGCATGGGATTGATTCCTTGTGTTTTTATAGTCAGGCGCACCGCAGTATCGCTGCGCGCGCTGGGTCGGTCAATCGGACACGAGCTCGACCTCGATGCCGTCGGCGTCAGGCCAGCGGAAAGCCACACATGCGGCTCCAGAATCGATGCGCCCCTCCGCTCCCGGGAGTCGCGCGACCCCAGCGCAGGCCGACGCGCAGCAGTGCAGCGCGTCAGTGCTTGATGCCGGACTGCCGACCGTTCTTAGTGACGTAAAAAGCAAAAAGGCTCCCGAGGGAGCCTTTTTGTCATTCAGATTTCCTATCAGGACTGCGCGGCATTCTCGAGACGCGCGGCCATCAGGCGAGTGCTCTGTTCTTCGAGCACGTTGACCACCGAGCGTGACAGCGAAACCAGACCCGCGTTCAGGAACAGCAGCGGGATGGCAATGCCGAGACCGAGTACGGTAGCAATCATGGCCTGGCCAATACCTTCGGCCATCAGTTTCGGATCGCTGGAACCCGAAGCGGTGATCGACTCGAAGGTGATGATCATGCCGATAACCGTACCGATCAGGCCGAGCAGCGGGCCAGCCGCAACCGCCAGACGCAGGAAGGCCTGGAAGCGTTCCAGACGCGGAACTTCACGCAGTACAGCTTCGGAGATGCGCAACTCGATGACTTCGGGCATGGCGTCGGCCACGCTGCCGGTGCTGGCATTCGCAGACAGCAACACGCGACCAAGCGGGTTGTTCTTCTGCGGCTGGTTGAGGCGCTTCAGCTGCGCACCTACCTTGGCCTTCATAATGAAGAGGTATACGTACTGGATAGCGGCCACGAGCACACCGATTACACCCACTGCCACGATGACCCAACCGACCACTTCGCCTTCGGTAATGCGTTCGATGAAGTCCGGACGTTCGACGTAGAGCGAAAGGATGGCGCCTTGCGCAGGGTCGATCACGGCAGGAAGATAACCGGAACCCTGCGTATTGGTCTGGACATCTTCGGCGTGATCCATCATCCAGCTTTCAGCAGGCTGACGGGTCAACTTGAACAGCTGATTCTCGCTGGGCACATAGCCGAGGTACTGGCCATCAGCAATGGCGCCGAAAGAACCAATACGGACGACTTCAGACGGTTCGACGGTGACGCCATCGGTCTGCATGACGGGCGCGGTATAGCGCACGACCTGACTGTCCGCCTGCATTTCTTCCATCAGTCGCAACCAGAGATCTTCGAGCTCGCGGATCGAGGGAAGCGCAGTTGCAGCGGCGACACGGCGGAGGACGTCGACCCGGTTTTCTTCACCCGGAGGCGTGACTATCTGGCTATTGATCAGCGAGCTTCCCAACACACCCGCCACGTCGCCGGAGATCTGGCGCGTGACACCGAAGAGTTCGCCCAGGTTGCCCTGGTTCACGGTGAGCAGGGAATTCAACTCGGCGATGGTTCCTTCATTCTCGTCATAACGTGTGGAAAGCGTATTACTGAGAGCTTCCGCAGTATCACGCATCCTGGTCGCTTCGTTGACGAGCCTCTGCTGCTCTTCCAGCGCTTCACGGAAACCGTTTTCGCGCTCTACCCATAAGGACGCTTCGGCATCGCGCTGCTCGCGTATCTTGACCATCAGCTCATCATAAGTGACAGCAAGGGCAGCGTTGCTAAACATGGCCAGCAAGGCAACGGTCGCCACGGCGACAAACCTTCTTTTGAATTTCATATCCCGTAACATTCTTATCAACCAAATAGTGGATTGTTGACTCTGGAGCGACGCATTCCGGAGCTTAGTTGGTTTTGCTGTCGATCAGCTGGAGCATGCTGCGCGAGTTCTGGCGGTGCTCTTCGGAGTTCGCGGCACGCTGCAGCCAGGTTCTGGCTTCGTTGTAGCGCTCCAGATTGAAGTACGAAAATCCAATCAGGTACTGGACATAAGCCGTGTCACGCAGATCGCCTTTATCGATTGCATTCTCAAACGCAGCGATAGACTCCTCCCAGTTCTCGAGCTGAACCAGCACCTCACCCATACGCTCGTACAGGGCACCGTTATCCGAGAGTTCGGCAGCCTGGCCCAGAACGGGCACTGCTTTTTCGAATTCACGGGACGCAACCCAGGCGTTCGCGAGACTTTCGTAGGCGCGGAGGTTCTTCTCGATCTTCTCCTCTTCCAGCGCGGATTCAAGGAGCAGGGCGGAGCGATAAGGCATTTCCTGCATCATGTACAAGTCAGACAGCTGACGGATTTCACGATCTTCAGTGAGCATTCCACCGTGGTTTGCGAATTCCATCACGACCAGACCGGTTTTGTAGTCTTCAACCTGGATGTACAGCTGCGACAGTTGCTGCCAGTGGGCCTTCTTCTCCGGGAACAAGTTAACCATGCGTCTGAGCACGGGAATTGCGCCGGCATAGTCTTCCTTGAGGATCAGCAGCGACGATAGCATCGACAACCAGCCTTCCTGCGGAGACTCCCCCGCCAGCTCCACCGCTTTTTGTGCGGGCGGCAGGGCTTTGTCGTACAGTTCCTGGTAGTAATACGAGGCCGCGAGCAAGTAGTAAGCAGCGGAGTTCGGCATAGGTTCGGTCGCAAGCCAGGCTTCAAGCGCAGCCGCTGCTTCCGGATATTTCTCTTCCTGAACGAACAGCTGAGCCATCTGGTAGCGCATCGTCGACACTTCCTGCGGGTTCAAACCGCCGGAGTCGATAGCTGCCTGCAAATGGCCGCGGGCTGCCGGGTAATCTTCGTTGACCATGTCCAGGTTGAACATCAGCTGTTCGTAGCGGCTTCTCTCGAAGGGGCTGAGGCGGTCCAGGCGCATATCGCTCAGTCTCGCCCTTGCTTCCGCATACTGTTCCATGTTCAGGAACTCGATGGCTTCGGAAAGGATACGGCCGTTTTGCTCGCTGATGGTACCAACGTCGGCAGCTTCTTCTTCGCCATCACCTTCGGCAGCGCGCTGGGCGTAAAGGTTGCTGCTGGTCGCGAGGACCGCCAGCGTGACGAGAATGCTGCCGCGGAACGGAAGCTTCTTGAATGGATTCATGTTATTCGTCCTCCAGCGTGAAGCGAATGATGGTCTGCAGACCTACACGCTGTACGCCTACGCCATTTTCAATTTTCGGGTTGTAACGCCAGCGGGCGATGGCTTTCAGCGCGGCATCGTCAAACATGCCTTTCGGACTCGCATCGACGACGATTGGGTCGATAACGGCGCCGGTTTCACTGATCGTGAACTGCACCTGCACCCAGCCTTCAATACCGCGGCTCAAAGCACGCTGTGGGTAGTCGGGGTTGATCCTGACCAGCGGCACTACGTCCCGGTCAGAACCGGCGCTCATGTTGATCCCGGTCATCGCACCTGCGGTATCGATGGACGGAGCCAGCGACACCAGGTTGCTTTCTACGTTGCTGTTGGACAGCGAGATCTGCGGCATATCCGGGGTAGCTGGAGGAGGGGTACGCTCGACTTTTTCCTCGCGACGCGACTCGATTGCGGTGTCGCGGCGCATACGGGTGAACTCGATGCGCGTCGCTTCACGTACTTCGAGGTCGAAGCTGACGTTGGTCAAGGAGTACAAGGTCCAGAACATGAAACCGTTCAGCAAAAGACCGATTGCAAACGCGATTGGAAAACGCAAAGCACTCAATATAGCCATAATTAACCTCCAGCAGGCTGATTTGCTGCGACGGAAACTTCCCTGATACCCCCAGCGCGCACTTCGTCCATGACTTGCGCAAGAATGCCGGCCTGCGAATTCGTGTCGGCCACGATAACCGCAGTGTCTTCAGGACGTTCGATGTGGAGCTTCTCGATCAATGTTCTTACTTCACGCAAATCTACTTGCTTGCGGTCCATCCAGATATCGCCGTTTTCACGGATCGCGATCAGGATGTTGCCACTTTCACGATGCTCCGCGGTGGAGGCATCGGGCCGTACAACCGTGACGCCAGCTTCCTTGATGAAAGAAGTAGTGATGATGAAGAAAATAAGCAAATTCAATACGAAGTCCAGCATTGGCGCGAGGTCAATGCCATGGTCTTCCGTATCGTGGTTGGTGTGACGTGCTTTCATGTGGCGTTTCCCCTCCGGTCTAAAGCTCAGCCGGACGTGCTGAAAGTAATGTTAAGAACACCGCCGAGGCGCACCTGAT
>JBEGWB010000174.1:0-52848 GCA_041178065.1 Pseudomonadota bacterium
TTACGGGTTTTTTGTAGTTGGCACACGGATTGCTCCACCTCCTGTAACAAAGTTTGCCGCAGTCCGGCAAATGTTGCAGACCAACGAGGTGCTACATGAAGAACCACAAGCCTGCCACTGACGCTTACGCAGCATCACCTGGCGTTGCCAGAGATCTGGGAGGCGGAGTTCGAACTGGAACTCCGGCACTGTGGCCCGCTGCATGTTGTCGTCGCTGTCAAAAATACGACGGTCGGTATCAACCTCAGTGTCAGCCGGCCCGAGGCACTGAAGCGGCTCAAGGAGGGCCAGACCCTGGTCGGGCAAATCCTGGCCAGGAAGGGACTGACACTGGGCAGCTATGTCTGCCTGCGAGGACAGCATGAACGCCTCGCTGGATAAGAGTCGCGAAGCGCTGGCGACCGCGCTGAGTCGTCAACCCGACGACAAGGCACAGGTGGTCGCGCAAGGCCGCGGCGCGCGGGCGGAGCAGATCGCGCAAATTGCAGAAGAGCACAGGATCCCTGTGCTGCAGGACTTTGCGCTGAGCCAGGCGCTGCAGAAGATGCCGGTGGGCACGCGGATTCCCGACCCGCTGTTCAAGGCGCTATCGGGCTTGCTCGATTTCGTGTTCCGCCAGGAAGCGGAGCTTGCCCGTGATGACGACGAAGGAACCTGAGCAGTAACAGAATGGTTTGACAAGGCTTGATGGCAATAAGGTAGCATGCGCAGCCCGGCTCTCCGGATAGCACGCAAAACCCCGTGCGAAAACCTTGCAAGATCGCGACGCACGACGAAACGAAACACGAACGGAGCTTTGCCCGATGTCACCTGCTTCTACCGAAAAGCACGACCAGGAAACGCCCGCCAGCACTTCGCAAGAAGCGCAGGCACTCGATAGCCTTGGTATCGTCGTTGGTGAAATCGCGCATGACTTCAACAACATCCTGTCGCTTATCTTTGGCTACGTGGAAATGGCCCTCAGCGAAATTCCCGAAGGTCAGCGCGCGCGCTCCGACCTTGAGCACGTGCTTGCCGCTGGCGATCGCGCGAAAGAACTCGTTGCACGAATCCTGACGTACAGCAATCGCGCGCGCCTGAAGAAGCAGGAGCTGGACCTGCGCAAGCCGCTGCAGGCAGCCTTGCGCAACATCAAGGATCGCCTGCCGCAGGACGTCAAGCTCGAAGCACACATCACGCACGAACCCGCCGCAGTGGTCGGCAACGAGATCGAGATCGTGCAGATTGTCTCGAACCTCTGCAGTAATAGCGTGCAGTCGCTTGGCGGCAAAAAAGGGATCATCGCGGTAAGTCTCGAAATCATCGACCAGATTTCGCCCTTTCACGCGAAGCATCCCGGTCTCACGCGTGATTCCTACGCCGTGCTGACGGTCACTGACAATGGCTGCGGCATGGACCTGTCGACGCTGGCGAAGATCTACACACCTTTCTTCACGACGCATCGCGGCAGTGGCCGCGGCGAATCACGCGCCGGCCTCGGCCTGACGACGGTCTACAACATCGTGACTTCGATGAATGGCCTGATCTTTGTTAACAGTGTGCCTGGTGAAGGCACAACCTTCGAACTGTGCCTGCCGCTGACAAGTTCCACGACCGCAGTCATGGCGCAACCACAACGCCCGGTCGAAGCGGTGAAACGCGAGAAGAGTGTTCTGTTCATCGACGATGAGCCGGCGATTACCGAAATGGCTAGCCACATTCTGTCGCACAGTGGTTACAAGGCGACCTTCTTCAATGACGGCAACGAAGCTCTCCAGCATTTCAGCAGCAATCCGCACGCCTACGACATCATCATCACGGATCTGATCATGCCGATCATCAGCGGTTCCGAAGTCGCGACGCGCTGCGCAGACATCAACCCGAACATCCCGATCATCCTGACGACTGGCTTCAGCGAGAAAATTTCGCTGGCTTCCTGTCGCAAGTGGGGTGTCACCGCGGTAATCACCAAGCCCTTCTCGATCCAGCAGTTGCTGGCGACGCTGGAAGAACTGACGAAGTCCTGATCTGGTTCGCGTGCGGTCCCGCTAGTTGTGTGTGTGCGTTATCGCGGGTTCTGGATACCGCCGGGGTTCAAGTTGCGGCTGGTGTCGGGGCTGGCTGTGTTGCTTTCAATGGTTTGCCTGTTCTGGACACCCACGGGATTTGGGTTGCTGCTGGCCTCGGCGCAAGAGTGTCGGGGCCGTGCTGCCTCTGGGGCGCGCGGAGCGTGCGTCTGCCGCGTGAACAAAGGCCTCGGCGCCATCACCGCAAGCGGCGGCGGGCTGCATCTCCGCTACGCGGACATGCTTTCAGCCGAGCAAGCTCGGCTGAACCGGCCTTTGTTCACGCGGCAGACGCGGAATCGCCCCAGACGCAGCACAGCCCCGACCCTCGGGCAGAACCGGCTGCTGATTCCGTGGGTGTCAGCCTTGCGCAGCGGCAGGAGTGGCTCCGAGCTAAATGGGGTCAGAGCCCATTTAACCAGGAAGACGATTTCCAATGCGGTTATGGGCTCGCTTGTACTTCAGCGATCGCGTTGTGCGTTGCGCCTGTGCTGACACTCACTATTCAACCTTGCTACCGGGTTCAGTGTTGCGGTCGTAGGCTGGTACTTTCTGGAGCCTTCTGCTGTCGCGTGAAGTGTCTTCGGTCACCGGCTATTCGCCACTCGTTAGGCCACTCGTGCAAGTCACGTACTTGCGAGGGGCGCACTCTGAGCAAAAAGCTGCGCTTTGTATGTGACCTTCACCCAGGTTCCTCATGCACCACACCAAAGCGCTCGCTGCAGCAGGCCTGAAGCCACTCAGACACGGCCATGGCGGATGCAGTTGCGCGGTCGATTAGCCAGACGTCTTAACAAAACAAATAGGCTCTGACCCCATTTAGCGCCGCTGCCGCCGCGCAAGGCCGACACTCCGGCGCCAATACCAGTGGCATTTCAACTCGGCCATCCCGGGCACGCATATCGCGCAGGCTCAGCGCAGCGTCGCAAGCTTTGGCGCGTCCGGAGCAGCCGGCGTGACCTTTTCGAAATCCATCCACTCGACTTCCATGTCGGCATCGAGGTTTTTGACAATCAAGGCCTGGCCGAGCAGCTGCCAGGTGGCGGCGGTTTGTATCGGCGCGCCGTCGACCAGGTCGAAGCGGACCGACAGAAAAGCCTCTTCAACCTTCGTCAGGAAGAAAGGATAGAAAGGACCATCCGGCGTCAGCTGCATCTCTGCGATGTACTCCCGCGCGGTATCCAGAACCAGTAAGCCCTGCACATGATCGAAGACATTCTCGCGCCCCTCCTCCATCGCACGAAAACTCAGGTGCAACAGATCGCCGTCCTGCTTCACGACCTCGATACTCTCCGGGATTAGCGCATCGAGGAAACGTTCGCGTTCACGCCCGGGCCGCTCGTTCGGACGCTCCGGATCCTCGTGGAGACGCGCGCCGGTACGCTGGCGGCGGCGTTCGCGCCGGTCGAGCTGACGGTTGTGCTGCTGCAGACGCTTCTCCGTCGGCGGCTCACCATTGACGCTCAGTAACTGGTCGCGCAGGCGATGATCCGGCTGCGAAGGGTCAACGCGGCGGACGCGCACTTCGCCGCGGCGCCTGTCGTTGACGCTGTATGTGAAGGCCCAGGTCCCGTCGTAGATATTGCTGAGCCGATTCACGTATTGCGTGATCAGCGTCATGTACTCGGCCTGCGGCAGGGTTTCTGCGCGCGTCAGCGGCGACCACAGCATTGTCAGCTGCAGCATTAGCACCAGGACGGCTTTGCGCGTTATCGACATGCTCACCTGGCTTGACCGAGGCATCAGCGCCTCGGCCTTTCTGTTTTTTCCACCGTGCCGGCTCGTATCGCCAGTGCGGCGGCCTTGCGTGTGGTTTTGCCCAGTGCTTGCGCTTTCGGCCTGGCTTTTGCCATTTTGGTCGTCGCTTTCTTGCCGGCACTTTTCCTGCGTGCTGTTTTCGACGGCGGGGGCACCTGCTGCGTGTCGTCTTCCATCGCGGCCTTCACCGCCTCTTGCGTGGGCTGCGCGACATCCCAGAAAATTTCGCTGGCGGATTTGTCGTTGCGCAGGGCGATGAATACCGGATGTCGCAGCTGGCAATCAGCTGTTTTTTCCGTGTAGCGCACCTCGCAAACGAGTTCGGGCTTCGCCCAGGTTGCCGGCTCGTTGGTCTTCGGCTTTTCGGCGAAGGGCATCGCCTTCACCGCGAGCCGGTCCAGCTTTTCCTTCAGCAGTGCGCGCATCTGCGTGTCCATGCCGCTGCCGACATGGCCGGCGAAGCGCAGGCGTCCCGTCGACTTGCCGCCCTTGCGCTCGTAGTAGGCCAGCACCAGTGACCCGATGTCGGAACGCAAGCGGCGCGGCGCCGTATAGCCGGCAATGATGAACTCCTGGCGCTTCTCGAGCTTGATCTTCAGCCAGTGGCGCGTGCGCGTGGACTGGTAAGTGGCAGCGCCGTCCTTCGCAATGATGCCTTCAAGGTTGCTCTTGCGTGCCGCTTCGTAAAAGTCGCGGCCGTGGGTGTCGAGATGGTCGCTGTACTGCAGCCGCGGAGCGCAATTCTTTATCAGCTTCTGCAGCAAGTGCTTGCGCTGCAGTAGCGGCAGGGCGCGCACGTCGACGCCATCGACCCACAGGAGATCGAACAGGCAGTAAGTCAGGTCCGCCGGATCATCTTCATGCTGTTGCAGGCGCGCAAACGATGAACGTCCATCCTTTTCGAGCGCCACGATTTCACCGTCGACGATCGCCGGACAGGGCAAGGACTGCAGCGCCGCACGAATATCGGCGAACTTGCTGTCGAAGCTCAGCCCGTTGCGGGACACCAGGCTCATTCGCTCGTGCTCGGGGAAATAACCGAGTGCGCGATAGCCGTCCCATTTGATCTCGAAGATCCAGCCCTGCTTGTCGAAGGGCGCGTCCACCAGGGTCGCCAGTTGCGGACTGCTGATCGCGGGCATCGTCTTCATGCGCTTGCCGCCAAGCGCGAGCGCGGCTTCAGCCATGCCGACAGCTTTTTTTCCGCGTGGCTTCGCCGCTTTGACAGGTGCTTTTTTTGACGCAGCTTGCGTGCTGCCCGTCGTGTGAGTCTGCCGACTGGATTCCCATACAGCCGCATTTGCAGCGCCGGCGATGTCCTCCATCGAGCGCCCGCTGACTGCCGAGCGGTCCTGCTCACTGACAGGATGTGTACGGTCAGCCGCTTCGTCATCCGATTTCACCAGGAGCCAGGCATTGTCTTCGCCGTTACGGCCCCGCATTTTGACGAGTGAAAACTCACCCTTGAGCTTCGTGCCATCCATGACGAAGCTCATCTTGCCTTTCTTGTAGCCTTCGTTGAGGCGCTTGATGCTGTCGTTCTTGCTGAGCGCGGGATCGGCGCTATACGTGCCCTCGTCCCAGACCATGACCGTACCCGCGCCGTAATTGCCGGCGGGGATGATGCCTTCGAAGCTGCGGTAGTCCATCGGATGATCCTCGACGTGCATCGCCAGACGCTTGTCGTCGGGATTCAGCGAGGGCCCCTTCGGCACCGCCCAGCTGAGCAGTACGCCGTTCAGTTCCAGGCGAAAGTCGTAGTGCAGGTGTGAGGCGAGGTGCTTCTGCACGACGAAGCGCAGCGCGCCACTTTTCCCAGTGGCGACGACCTTGCCCGGCGGCTCTGGCGTATCGTGGAAATGGCGTTTCTCGTTGTAGCGCTTGATCGACATGGTTCAGGCACTCTTGCGGGACGCAGGCTTCCTGGCCGGCGCTTTCTTGCGTGTACTGGTCTTTTTGGCTTTCGGCGCGGGCTTCTCCTTCGTGTTGTCGTGCACGAGGTACAGCTTGCCTTTCTTCGCCTCGGCCTTTGCTTCGGTGTCTTGCGCTTTGCCCTGCTCGAGACTCTTGCGCAACGCGGCCATGAGATCCTTGACCTCGGCCTTCTTCGGCACGGCAGCGGCGGTCGGCTTCTTGCCGGCGGCTTTCTCTTCGATGATGCGTTCGAGTTCCTCCTGGTAGTTGTCCTTGTACTCGCTGGGGTCAAAAGGCTTCGTCAGTTGCGCGATCAGCTGCTGCGCCAGCCCCATTTCTTCTTTCGACACTTTCGGCTGCTTCGGCAGCTTGATCGCGTCGGCCGCGCGGATTTCGTCAGCGAAGCGCATCTGGATCATCACCAGCATGTCGTCCTGCGGACGAATGCAGCCCAGATGCTCGCGGTTGCGCAGGACATATTTGGTGATCGCGACCTTGCCCGAGTCCGCCAGCGCCTGGCATAACAGGCTATAGACCTTGGCGGCACCTTTGCCAGGCTCGAGGTAATAGGGTTTATCGAAGTACACGGGCGACACTTCGCTCTCCTCGGCAAAGGCAACGATGTCGAGCGTGTCCTGGCGGCCCGGCGCGACTTTCGCCATGTCCTCCTTCGTCAACACGATGTAATCGTCCTTGCGATATTCGTAGCCCTTGACGATCTCGTCCCAGGGAATCTCCTTGCCATCTTCGCGGCACACGCGCGCAAAACGCACGGGCGACAAATCCTTGCTGTGCAGCATGTCGAGATTCAGCGAGTGGCTCTCGCTGCCGCTGTACAGCTTCACCGGGATGTTGACCAGCCCGAAGCTGATCGCGCCTGTCCAGAGGCTGCGCATGTGTGAACTCCTGCAGAACTTGTATGCCCGTTGTTGGCCGCGCACGACGAGCGCGCGATTCACCCGACACCTGAGGGATGGGCTGGTCAACCAGTCAGTCGAACAGCGCCAGGCCACCACCACCACCACCACCACAGACCATCAAGGTTCGTGCCATGCGTCGTGAGCCTTGCTCATCAGGGAAAAACGCGTATTGATACGGACATTACGGCTGAAATATTTGCCAGGGATCGGAAATATTTACCGGTGCTACGCGCGACAAAGGCCCTAACGCATCCGCAACGCCCAACCTCGCAAGCCTTGCGGCATACGGGATTTCCGCGCATGGCACGTGCGTTGCTTGACCCTGCTTGAGCATTCAATTCAATGGCAACGCCCGATGCGGGCAACTGGAGGCAGCAATGTCTTACCCGGACGACCAGCTACAAGGTCAGGCGCAAACGCAAAAGCAGCAGAACGAATCCGGCCCGGGGCCGATGGAAGTACCACGCCCGGGCGTCGATGATCCCTCACCCGACTTGCCCGGCTACGAAGATCCGGTGAATCCAAATCCGCCCCAGGATCCGAAGCCGCCACCGTTAAAGGCGGAAAACCCACTCGATCCAAATGACACCCAGAACTACGCCCGCGAAGCGCCAGACACGGCCTGGAACCAGCGCGCGCCAGGTGGCATCGGCATTCAGGATCAAGAGCGTCCTACCGGTATCTGATCGGATACCGTTTACCTGGTGCTCGAAACATACGATCGAGCGCCATACCCTGGAGGAAACACGTATGACCAATACCAACGTCAACAACCCAAACAGCGGCAAAGGCCCCAATCCGGGCTCCGACCAGAAATCATCAGGCGATAGCGATAACAGCAAGCAACAGCAGGACCGCCAGGCCGATGAGCACAAGCGCAACCTGCAGAGCGGCAGCAATGCGGGCCGCAACAACAGTAGTCCTGGCCGTAGTGGGAATCGGGGTGGCAGCGACAACTAGAGAGTTGAGGCTCGCCACGCTGGGGAACTGCGACGCCTTGTTCGCACTTCCCCAACAGCCCACCAGCCGCAATCAAGGCTGGTGGGCTTCGTCGTTTTCCGCTTTGTGGTTTTCCGCGTCCGTGGTTTCTCGGGGCCCGGGAATGAAGTGATAGACCACAAGCCCGCCAAGCATCGCGCCGCCCGCGACCCCATACACGATGGCGTCGAATTGCGTCAGCAAGGCCAGGATCAATCCGATTCCAATCACTGGCAGTACCGGCACGCGCCCAACAACAAAAGCCACGCGGAAAGGCCGGTCCGTATCCGGCGCCCGCAAACGTAACGTGATCATCGCCGCCTGTACCGCGGCAAACACCAAAAGTACGCCGAGCGACGATACACTCGCGATGATTTTGATTTCGCCAAGCGGCAATAGCAGGCACGCGGCGGCAAATAGCGCGAGCGCGGCTACCCACGGCGTCTTGCGCGCTGGCAGCGTCGACGCGAGCAGCTCCGGCATGTGGCCGCCGCGCGCCATGCCAAACAGCATACGGCTGATGCTGACCAGTGAAATCAGCGCGGTGCTCGCCGTCGCAAACAGGGCCGCGACTGCAAGCGCCTGGCCGCGCCAGGGCGCAATCGTTGCCGCCGCGGCGCTCAGCGGTGATTCACTATCGGCGATGCCTTCGAGTTCGCTCAGCGCAATGAAGGCCACGGCGACAAGCACGTACAGCAGCGACGTGAACAACACACTGACGATCAGCGCGCGCGGCACGGTTTTTACCGGGTCACGCGTCTCCTCGGTCAAATTGGCGACATCCTCGAAGCCGATGAAGATGAAGAAGATCAGCGCAGTCGCGGTAAAGATTCCGGCAGCCTTCCATGCGCCGGCACCGTCGCCTGCGTCCCCGGCTGCAAAGGACCTTCCCATCTCGCCACTTTCAAATCCGCTCCAAACCAGCAGCACGAGACCTGCGACCTCGATACAGATCAGTGCAATGCTGACCCAGGTCGCTTCCTTGATGCCTGCGATGTTCAGTGCCGTGCATAGGGTCAGCAGGCTCAGCGCAACTATTGGCGCAGGCAGCTCGACGAATACGTTCAGGTAGCCAGCAAAGGCCAGTGCTACCGTGGCGGCGGTTGCCGCGGCATTCAGTGCAATCAGGTAGCCGGCCATGAAGGAGAACAGCGGGCGCTTCGGAAACGCCTGCTTCAGGAAGTTGTACTCGGCGCCGGTCTGCGGATACATCGCACTCAGTTCGGCGTACGACAGCACGGTAAGGAAGGCGGCGATGCCCGCGAAGATGAAACTCAGCCACAGGCGCGGGCCGGCTTCGGCCGCGGCGGCGCCAATCACCGAATAGATCCCTGCGCCCACCATCGTGCCCACGCCGTAGAAAACCAGCTGCGGCAGGTTCAAGGTGCGCTTGAGCTGTTCGTTTGCCATGCGGCTTTATAGCAGGCAGGCGCAACAGGCAACGATGCAGCCGAACGCGCAGAACCCCCCTGAAAAACCTGCAGGCTACGCAGGTCACAAGGTAATTCTTACTAGTCGCGCTGCACGGTTTGCGCAGTCGCGAGTTGGCATCCCGGTATAAACCGTTACATGACCCGGGCCTTGCGCTGCTTGCGGTCGGGTTTCAGAGCGCTTATGTAGCGCTATCGTCCCTGCGAGCGCGCAAGCTCTACTGGCATGGCTGTTGCAAAGTTCAATTTGTAGCGGTTGCAAACCATGCAGCGTTGCAGCGTTGGCGAGAAGCAACACGAAGATGGACCTTCCCGAGTCCTGACAATCATCTGATAAGGACTACAGCGTGCCCAGTATCAATCCCCTGACCAAGTACGCCGGTGGCTTCGTCGGCGGTTTTGCCGCGCCCGAGGACGATGACTCGCTGTTGCACGCCGAGCTGTTCAGTGCCGATCAGATGGAACAGCACGGCAGGGCGCTGGCCGCGATGCACGTTCTCGGCAGATCGACGCGCGATCACTTGTTGCAGCGGCTCGACGCCAATGAAAAAGTGCTGATTGCCGCGCGCGACCTGCTCACCGGTTCGCTCAAGTCGGGTGGACGCGTGCCGCCGGCAGCCGAGTGGCTGCTGGACAACTTCTACCTGATCGAGGAACAGATCCAGACTGCGCAACGGCACCTGCCAAAAAACTACAGCCGCCAGCTTCCGCGCCTCGCCGAAGGCAAGTCGCGGCAACTCCCGCGCGTTTACGATCTTGCACTGGCGGTGATTTCCCACAGCGACGGCCGCGTGCGCGAAGACATCCTGCGGCGCTTTATTGCTGCCTACCAGGAACTGACTTCGCTGAAGCTCGGTGAGCTCTGGGCGATTCCCATCATGCTGCGCCTCGCGCTGGTGGAGAACCTGCGACGTGTCAGCGCGCGCCTGATCAGCGTGCGTGACCAGATCGACCAGGCGCAGCAATGGGCCGACCGCATGATCGAAACCGCCGCGAGCGAGCCGCGCGACCTCGTGCTGGTACTGGCCGACATGGCGCGCTCCAAGCCAAAGATGCAGAGCTCCTTCGTTGCCGAACTCACGCGGCGGCTGCAGGGCCATGCGCCGGCCTTGAGTTTGCCGCTGACCTGGATCGAGCAGCACCTCGCGGAATCGAGCCTGACGATCGAGCAACTCGTGCTCGCCGAGAGCCAGCAGCAGGCGGTCGACCAGCTTGCCATCAGCAACAGCATCGCGAGCCTGCGCCTGCTCGGTGCCATCGACTGGCGCCTGTTCGTCGAGGCCATGAGCGGAGTCGAACATATCCTGCGCAAGGATCCGGCCGGCGTGTATGCCGCCATGGACTTCGCAACGCGCGATCGCTATCGCCATGTCGTCGCGAATCTCGCGCATTACAGCGCGCGATCGGAAGTGGATATCGCCCGCGCGGCACTGACGCTCGCAGACAGGGGCAGTGGCGAGAACGAAGAGTTTGCGCGTCACATCGGCTACTACCTCGTCGATGCCGGCTACCGGCAACTCGAAGTGGAGGTCGACGCGCGAGTGCCACTGCGGACTCTTATGCAGCGCAAGCTGACCAGCATGCCGCTGCCGCTGTATCTGGGCGGCATCCTGCTGTTGACGATCGCGTTCGCCGGGTCCCTGATGGCGCAGTTGCCGCCGCCGGGTTCCATTGCGCGTTTCCTCATGGCCTTCGTCATGTTGCTCGCGGCGAGCCAGCTCGCGGCTACGCTGATGAACTGGCTGGCAACGCTACTGGCCGCGCCGGACCTGCTGCCGCGCATGGACTACAGCAAAGGAATACCGGAGTCGACGCGCGCGCTCGTCATCGTGCCAACGCTGCTAACGTCGGCGCGAGGCGTTGCCAGCCTGATTGAAGACCTCGAAATCCGCTTTCTCGGGAATCGCGACCGGCATCTGTATTTCGGCCTCCTGACCGACTGGCCCGACGCGCAGGCCGAAGTATTGCCAACCGATGCAGCCTTGCTCGACCAGGCCAGCACCGGCATCGCGGGACTCAACGCGAAATACGCCGACGCCGAAGGCCAGCCGGCAAATATCTTTTTCCTGTTCCATCGCCCGCGCCGCTGGAATGCAGCTGAAAAGGTGTGGATGGCATACGAACGCAAGCGCGGCAAGCAGGCGGCGCTGAACAATCTGCTGCGTGGCGCGGGCCGCGACGAGTTCGCGCATATCGTTGGGGACATCAACCTGCTGCAGGGCCTCCCCTACGTCATCACGCTGGACACCGATACCCAGCTGCCGCGCGACGCGGCGCGACAGCTGATCGCCACGCTGGCGCATCCGCTGAATCGCGCGCGCTATGACACCGGCCGGCAGCTCATCGTTGGCGGCTACGGCATTTTGCAGCCAAGCATTGCGGCAACGCTCGATGACGCGCTGCGTTCGCGCTATGCACAGCTCAGCGGCAGTGAGCCGGGCATCGATCCCTACACGCGTTCCGTCTCCGATGTTTACCAGGATCTCTACAACGAAGGCTCGTTCATCGGCAAAGGCATTTACGACGTCGATGCCTTCGAGTACGCGCTGAAGGGACGCTTTCCGGAGAACCGCATCCTGAGCCACGACCTGCTCGAGGGTTGCTACGCGCGCTCCGGGCTCGTCAGCGACATTCGCCTGTACGAGGAACAGCCCGCGCGCTACGAAGCGGACGTGAATCGGCAGCGGCGCTGGATCCGTGGCGACTGGCAGATCGCGCGCTGGCTATTGCCGCGCGTGCCGGGCATGGAGGGCTCGCAGCCGAACCCGCTGTCGGGACTGTCGCAATGGAAAATCCTCGACAACCTGCGCCGCAGCCTCGTGCCGGCGGCACTTGTGGCCGTGCTCCTGTTCGCGTGGTTTGCAACCGGGCAGGCGCTGGTGTGGACACTGGCGATCGCCGGCAGCTTCGTGCTGCAGCCGGTGCTGGCGGCGGTGCTGTGCCTTGTCAACAGCCGCGCCGACATCGGTATGCGGCAGACCCTGCGGAAGATGCGGCGCGGGCTCGGCGAAAGTCTTGCGTTGAACGCGTTCCGGTTTGCCTGCCTTCCGTATGAAGCGTGGTACAGCCTCGATGCGATCGCGCGCGTCATCTGGCGTTTGCTCGTGTCACGCCGCGGACTGCTCGAGTGGGCACCCCAGGCCCTCGAAGCGCATAAGCCCGTCGGCGGACTGAGCGGCAGTTATCGGCGCATGTGGATCGCGCCAACGCTCGCGCTGGCGACCGCGCTGCTACTCGCGTATCTCGACTCGGGCGCGCTGGTGCCGGCCTTGCCCGTGCTGTGCCTGTGGCTCGCCGCGCCGACGCTTGCGTGGGCAATCAGCCAGCCGCTGCCACCCGCGGTCGACGGCGTGAATGCCGCGCAGCGACTGTTCCTGCGCCGCAGCGCGCGCAAGACCTGGGCATTCTTCGAACGCTTCCATGCCGCCGCGGACAACTGGTTGCCGCCTGACAACTACCAGGAAGCGCCCGGACCGATCCTCGCGCACCGCACCTCGCCCACCAACATTGGCCTCGCACTGCTGGCAAACCTCAGCGCGCACGACTTCGGTTACCTGTCACGTGGCGCGCTGCTGTCGCGCATCGACGCGACTTTCGGAACACTCGGCGAACTCGAACGCTACCAGGGGCACTTCTATAACTGGTACGACACGCTTTCCCTGCAACCGCTGCCGCCGCGCTACGTATCGGCGGTAGACAGCGGCAACCTTGCAGCACATCTGCTCGTGCTGCGCGAAGGAGTGCTGGCCTTGCCCGACGCGACGCTAGCCGACCAGCGCATTTTTCGCGGACTCGTCGACACGCTCGCGGTGCCGCGACATACGCTGGCGACGATGGCAAGCGCGCCGACCGATGCACTGCATGCGCTGGAACAGCTGCAAGCGCAGCTCGCCAGGTTCGTCGATGAAGCACCGACTGACCTGCATGCTGTCCTGCAAGCACTCGGGCTGCTGATGGCGACTGCGCACGAGACGGCGAACGCCCTGCAAATCAAGGCCCTGGCGCCAACACACGAGGACACCGGTGAATGGCTCGCCACGTTCGCGCGCCAGTGCCGCGAGCACATCGACGACTTGCTGTTCCTCGCGCCATGGCTGGCGCTTGCACCGCCGCCCGCCGCGATCGCGCAAGCACTTCCGCGACTTGTGGAACCTGGCGCGAGCATCCTGACGCTGCGCGAACTTGCGGAAGATCTTTTCGATCCTGAGCTGGCAGCAGACGCCGCGATCCCCGCGGAGCTAAGCGCAGGCCAGAGCGCGTGGCTGCACGACTGGCGCGAGGCGAGGAGACTCGGCGCCGAACGCGCGGCGTTACGCATCGCCTCCTGCGAGCAACTCGCGCGCCAGGCCGATGGGTTCGCCGACATGGACTACGAGTTCCTCTACGACCGGACACGGCACCTTCTCGCCATCGGCTACAACGCCGATGAATTCCGTCGCGACGCATCGTTCTACGACCTGCTCGCATCGGAAGCGCGCCTGTGCAGTTTCGTCGCGATCGCGCAGGGCAAGTTGCCGCAGGAAAGCTGGTTCGCCCTCGGCCGCCTGCTGACCAATGCCAGCGGCGATCCCGTGCTCGTGTCGTGGAGCGGCTCGATGTTCGAGTACCTCATGCCGCTGCTGGTGATGCCGAGCTACGAAAGCACGCTGCTTGATCGCACCTGCCGCGCGGCGGTCGCGCACCAGATTGCCTATGGCCGCCAGCGCGGCGTCCCCTGGGGTATTTCGGAGTCGGGCTACAACCTCACCGATGCGCACCTCAACTATCAGTACCATGCCTTTGGTGTGCCCGGGCTTGGCCTGCAGCGCGGCCTCGGCAATAACCTCGTGATTTCGCCCTATGCCTCGGCGCTCGCCTTGCTGGTGGCGCCGGAAGCGGCGGCGCACAACCTGCAGCAGCTCTCGACCTCGGGCTTCGAAGGACCGTACGGGTTCTACGAAGCCATCGACTACACGCCGGCGCGCCTTGGCCGCGCGCAAAGCCACGTCGTCGTGCGCTCGTACATGGCGCACCACCAGGGCATGACGCTGCTGGCGCTTGCACATCAACTGTGCGACGCCCCCATGCAGCGCCGCTTCAGCGCAGTGCCTCTGTTCCAGGCAACGCTGTTGCTGCTGCAGGAACGCATTCCGGCGACGTCACTGTTCTACAACCCGCCGCCCGAGGACCGCGTCGAGAATGTCGTGCCGATCGCCGGCGAGCCGCCGGTCAATGTTCCCTTCGGCGCGGTGACGCCGGTACCCGAAGTGCAATTGCTGTCGAACGGGCGCTACCACGTCATGCTGACGAATGCCGGCGGCGGCTACAGCCGCTGGAAAGACGCGGCGATCACGCGCTGGCGCGAAGATACGACGCGCGATCACTGGGGCAGCTTTATCTATGTGCGCGACGCCGACAGTGGCGAGTTCTGGTCGACGACCTACCAGCCAACACTGAAGAAAGCGACGAGCTACGAAGCGCTGTTCAACACCGGCCGCGCGGAGTACCGGCGCCAGGATCACGACATCGAAACCTATACCGAAATAGTGATCTCGCCCGAAGACGATGTCGAACTGCGCCGCGTGCGGCTTACCAACCGCTCGTCCACTGTACGCACGCTGGACGTGACCAGTTATGCCGAAGTCGTGTTGAACGCACCCGCCGCCGATGCCTTGCAGCCGGCCTTCAGCAATCTGTTCGTGCAGACGCGGATCCTGCGTGAACGCCAGGCGATCCTGTGCACGCGGCGCCCGCGCTCGGCGGTCGAGCATACGCCGAGCCTGTTCCACCTGTTGCGCGCCGACGGAATCGACACGGCGTTCATTTCCTATGAAACCGACCGCATGCGTTTTATCGGCCGCGGGCAAACGCTGGAAGCCCCGGCGGCGATTCAGGAGGCCGCGGATCTGTCGGGCAGCGAGGGCTCGGTGCTCGATCCGATCGTGGCGATTCGCTGCCGGGTTACCCTCGAGCCGCACAAGTCGGTGACGCTCGACTTCGTGTACGGCATCGGCGCGGATAGCGATGTGTGCTCCGGCCTCATCGACAAATACCACGACCGCCATCTCACCGAACGCGCCTTCGACATGGCCTATCCGCACGCCGCGGTGACCTTGCGCCAGATAAACGCCAGCGAAAGCGATGCGCAACTGTATCGCCGACTGGCCGGCCATATGCTCTACGCGCGGCAGACCTTGCGCGCCGACCCGAGCGTGTTGCTGCAGAACCGGCGCGGACAGTCCGGGTTGTGGGGATATTCGATTTCGGGCGACCTGCCGATCCTGCTGCTGAAGATTTCGAGCGTCAGTCACGTGGACATCGCGCAACAGCTGATCCAGTGCCACGCGTACTGGCGCCTCAAGGGGCTGATGACCGATCTCGTGATCTGGAACGAAGACCATGTCGGCTACCGGCAAGTCCTGCTCGATCGCATCATGGCGCTGATCGCGACTGGCCCCGACGCGCACGCCATCGACCGGCCGGGCGGCATCTTCGTACGCTCCGGCGAACAGATATCCAGCGAGGATCGCATCCTGCTGCAAACCGTCGCGCGCGCGATCATCAGCGACGATCAGGGCACGCTCGCCGAACAGCTGAAACGCCGCGAAGCGCCGGAGCGCCGCGTTGCGCGACTGACGACGATCCGGCCGCACCGCGCCGAGCTGCCCGTGACGACCATGCCCGAGGCCACGGGTCTCGTGCTGACCAACGGTCTCGGGGGCTTCACCGAGGACGGACGCGAATACATCATCACGACCGTACCCGGGCAAATGACACCGCTGCCCTGGGTCAACGTGCTGGCGAACCCCGACTTTGGCTCGATCGTAGCCGAGACCGGCCTTGGCTACACGTGGAGCGAAAACGCGCACGAATTCCGGCTGACGCCGTGGAGCAACGATGCTGTTGGCGCGACCGGCGGCGAAGCCTTCTACCTGCGCGACGAAGAGAGCGGACACTTCTGGTCGCCGACACCGCTGCCGGCGCGCGGCAACCAGGTGTATCGCACGCGTCATGGCTTCGGCTACAGCGTATTCGAGTATCGCAGTGGCGGCGGACTCGTGTCGGAGCTGTCGGTTTACGTTGACCTTGAGATGCCGGTGAAGTTCTTCGTGCTGAAAGTGCGCAACGAATCTGGGCGGCCGCGCAAGCTGTCGGCGACCGGTTACGTGGAGTGGGTGCTCGGTGACTTGCGCACGAAGTCGGCGATGCACATCGTCACCGAAATCGACGCGGCGAGCGGCGCGCTGTTTGCGCGCAATGCGTACCACAGCGAGTTCGGTTCGCGCGTGGGCTTCTTCGACGTCGACGACGCCTCGCGCACGCTGACGGGCGATCGCAGCGAATTCTTCGGCCGCAACGGCGATCTCGCCTGTCCCGATGCGATGACGCGAGCGCGGCTCTCGGGCCGGCTCGGCGCAGGCTTTGATCCCTGCGGCGCTATTCAGGTGCCCTTCGAACTCGCGGTCGGCCAGGAACGGCAAATCATCTTCCGTCTCGGCGCCGGTCGCTCGCGCGAACATGCGCGCGAGCTTGCGCGGCGTTTGCGCACGCCGGGTTCGGCGCGCGCGGCGCTCGAGAAAGTGCACCATTACTGGCGCCACACGCTCGACGCCGTGCGCATCGAAACGCCGGATCCGGCGCTGAACGTGCTGACGAACGGCTGGCTCGTGTACCAGACGCTCGCGTGCCGCTTCTGGGCGCGTAGCGGCTTTTATCAGTCAGGCGGCGCTTACGGTTTCCGCGACCAGCTGCAGGATGCAATGGCGCTCGTACACGCACGGCCCGAAGTCTTGCGCCAGCAGTTGCTGCGCAGCGCGGCGCACCAGTATCTCGAGGGCGACGTGCAGCACTGGTGGCATCCGCCGGCCGATCGCGGCGTGCGCACGCGCTGCTCCGACGACTACCTGTGGCTGCCGCTCGCGGCAAGCCGCTATGTCATGGTCACCGGCGATGCTGCCTTGCTCAGCGAGCCGGTGCCGTTCATCACCGGCCGCGCGCTGACTGCCGAGGAAGAGTCGTATTACGATCTTCCGGTACCCGCGAACGAAAGCGCGAGCCTGTACCGGCACTGCGTGCTTGCGATCGAGCATGGCCTGCGCTTTGGCGAGCGCGGACTGCCGCTGATGGGGTCCGGCGACTGGAACGACGGCATGAATCTAGTCGGCATCCACGGCAAGGGTGAGAGTGTATGGCTGGGTTTCTTCCTGTACCGCGTGCTGAAAGACTTCGCCGCGATCGCACGAATGCGCGAGGACGTCGAATTCGCCGAGCGTTGCCAGACCGAAGCCGAGACGCTGCGTGAAAACCTCTCCGCCCATGCCTGGGATGGCCAGTGGTACAAGCGCGCCTGGTTCGACGACGGCACGCCGCTGGGTTCGTCGACGAATGACGAATGCGCGATCGACTCGATTGCGCAGAGCTGGTCGGTGCTGTCCGGCGCCGGTGAACCGGAGCGCTCGCGCATCGCGCTCGAGTCGCTCGACAAACATCTTGTGCGCCGCGACGCAAAGCTGATCCAGCTACTCGATCCGCCTTTCGACAAGTCGCGACTCGATCCCGGCTACATAAAGGGCTATGTACCTGGCGTGCGCGAAAACGGCGGCCAGTACACGCACGCGGCGATCTGGGCGGCGATGGCCTTCGCCGTCAGCGGCAATAGTGAACGCGCGTGGGAACTGCTAAGCATGATCAACCCGGTAAATCACGGCACGGATCCTGCAACGCGGGATGTGTACAAAGTCGAGCCCTATGTGGTTGCGGCGGATGTGTACGGAGTGGCACCCCACACCGGTCGTGGCGGCTGGAGCTGGTATACGGGCTCCGCGGGCTGGATGTATCGCCTGATCATCGAAGCCCTGCTGGGCTTGCAGCGCGAGGGCAAGCGTTTGCTGCTGAATCCCTCGATGCCGGCCGCATGGCCGAGTTGCGTGCTGCATTATCGCTTCGGCGAAAGCGTGTACCACATCAGGGTGCGGCGCATGGCCTCGACAGCGCCACAGGTAACGCTCGATGGCAGCACGCAGAACGACAAGGCCATAGAGCTCGTCGATGATGGCCGCGAGCACGAGGTCGAGGTGACGATCCCTTAATCAAGGAGATTGCAGATGATCACTTACACCATTGCTGTAATCGTCGGCAGCCTGCGCAAGGACTCCTTCAACCGCAAGCTTGCGAACGCGCTGATCAAGCTGGCGCCACGAGAGCTGGTTTTCCACCACGTGGACATTGCCTCGCTGCCGCTCTACAACCAGGACCACGACTTCAACCCACTACCTGCGGTCAAGCAGCTGAAGAGCGACGTCGAGAATGCGCAAGGGCTCATTTTTGTCACGCCAGAATACAACCGTTCAATGCCGGGCGTACTGAAGAATGCACTCGACCACGGCTCGCGCCCCTTCGGCAAGAATTCGTGGGCCGGGAAGCCTACCGGCATCGTTGGCGCATCGCCCGGTGCGGCTGGTACCGCGCTCGCGCAACAGCATCTGCGCAATGTACTCGCGCATCTGGATGCCTACGTGCTCGGCCAGCCGGAAGTGTTCATGCAGGTGAAGGAAGGCTACTTCGATGAACAGGGCAACATGAGCGACAAGACGCGCGAGCTGTTGCAGAAGTGGCTGAACAAGTATGTGGCGTGGGTAAAGTTGCATGCGGCGGATGCGGCGCTGTTGGGGACGGGAGGACGCAAGCCTTAGCACGGCTCATCCAGGTTTTCGCCATGCAGCTGCGGCGGCCATCGCCGCTGTCGCGGGGAACCACCAGTGCAGGTCGACGTGCCCTGAGGGAAATATTTTCCCGGCGCGGGAAATATTTACGCGCGACCGCAGCGCGGCATAGCCGGAATGCGGGCGAGGACCCAGCGACAGCGCAGGCCAGTCGCTGGCACGTGCATTGCACTGGGGTATGGAGGTCCGCTAGGGCCCTGTTGCCTGACTTATGGAGGTCCGCCGATGGCAAAATCGAACGAACCAAGCGACGAGATCCGGATACCGCGCCAGAAGCCGCCGGTAATCGAGTCTGATCCCTTCGATATGAACGACGTGCTCAACTATATTCGTGAGCCCGGTGAGATGCCTCACCATATCCGCGATCCGATACCCTCGGAAATTGCCTATCGGTCCTGATGGCAGGTCCCGACCCGGCTGTTGCGCGTCAGGACTGCCGGACGCGCATCAGCGGCGTCGGTCGCGGCCACCGCCGCGGCTGCCCCCACGATTGCCACCACCGCCCCCGCTGCCACTGCGTTTTGCGACATCGGCGCCTTCAGCCTTGAACTTCGATGGAAGGGTAAAGGGCGGCGGCGCCGCCAGTTGCTCGGCCGTTGGGTATTCGCAAGGCAGCTTCATGCCGATCTTGGCTTCGATGCCAGGCAGCAGGAAGGCATCGTCTTCGCAGGCGAAGCTGATCGAGGTGCCGAGCGCGCCAGCGCGACCCGTGCGGCCGATGCGATGCACGTAATCATCCGACTCTTCCGGCAGCGTAAAGTTGACGACATGGCTGATGTCGTCGATGTGCAGGCCGCGGCCCGCGACATCGGTGGCGACAAGCACCTCGATGTCCGCATTGCGGAATTCCTCGAGCGTCTTCACGCGCTTCGGCTGCGCCACTTCGCCTGACAACAATCCCACGCGAATCCCGTTGCGATGCAGGCTATCGGCAAGGCGCCGTGCCTGGTCGCGGCGGTTCGTGAACACGATGACGCGTTCGCCGGCTTCGCTCTTGATCAGGTGATACAGCAGCGGATACTTCTGGTCAGTGGTCACGAGATAGACGACCTGCTTCACGTTGTCGGTCGTGACGCGTTGCGCGGCGACTTCGACGCGGACGGGCTCGAAAGCCCAGCGTTCGGCAAGCGTGAGGATGTCATCGGTGAAGGTGGCGCTGAACAGCTGCGTCTGGCGGCAGTTCTTCGGCGGACAGTTTGCGATGATCTGGCGCACCTGCGGAATGAAGCCCATGTCCATCATGCGATCGGCTTCGTCGATGACGAGCATTTCGACCATGCCGAGCCAGATGTTCTTCTGGCTGATGAAGTCGAGCAAACGCCCCGGCGTGGCGACGACGATATCGCACACATCGCGATCGAGCTGTTGCTGCTGCTTCACGTAGTCGATGCCGCCGACGAGGGTGATGATCTTCAAATCCGTGTACTTGCACAGCGCCTTGGCATCCTTGGCGATCTGCATGACGAGTTCGCGCGTCGGCGCAATGATCAGCGCGCGCGGTTCGCCTACGTAACGGGTTTCATTCACCGGATTGTTCAGCAGGTCGGTGATGATCGCCGCGAGGAAGGCGGCGGTCTTGCCGGTGCCGGTCTGCGCCTTGCCGGTAACGTCGTGACCGTGCAGCGTGACGCGCAAGGCCTGGGCCTGGATCGGCGTACAGTATTCAAAACCGAGATCGTCAATCGCGCGCAGCAACGGCGCGGGCAGGTCGAAATCGCGGAATTTGACGTCGGTGAGGGAGCTCTGCCTGGCGGGTGGGGGCGTTGCCTCGGGCAGCGCCGGCGTTTCGTTGGAATCCATACTGGTCTCTATCACCGGCGGCAGCGGTAAATGTCGAAGGTTTGTTCGCCGCGGCGCGGCTCCGTGACTGCGACCAGCGTGTCGCCACGAGCGGCGGCGCGGTTGCGTGCAACTGTGCGCAGTTCCTGCGCGACCTTCGTGGGCTGGCGATTGACGACCACCTTGCTGGTGACGTTTACCGTGATATTGCCTTCGCGCTGGCAGTTCGTGACTTCACTGGCCTGCAACACGGCGACGTTCTCGCCCTGTGGTGTCAGCTTGACGAACGAGCAGGCGCTGAGCAAAACGGTCAGTGTAAAAAGCATGAACATGCGCATGACTGTTACCTCTTGCATTGAATAGCCTTACTTGCGATTGAACTTGACGTTGACTTCGATCTCGACGTTTTCGGCGGCCATGTTCAGGTATTCCTTCATGCCGAAGTCGAGGCGATTAATGGTGCCAGTGCCGAGAATGCCGACAGTACTGCCGATCTCGCCGCTGCTGCCGGGATTGAATTTGACGTGCAAGGTCCAGGGTTTGGTCATGCCGATGAAGCTGAGGTCGCCCTGGAAGTCGACTTCGTTCGGGCCAGTGACGGTGGCCGAGGTGCTTTTGAACGTAGCGTCGGGAAAGGTGGCGGCGTTGAACCAGACGCTGCTGTTGACGAGGGTTTCGGTTACGTCCTTGTCAGCCATGTTCAGGCTGCCCATGTTCACGGTCGCCGTGAGTTGCGAATTGGCCAGGTTGGCCGGATCGAGCATCAGCGTGCCGGAGTAGGTGTCGAAACGGCCAACGAGGTTGAGGTATTCCTGCTGGAACACACGGAATAGCACGCTGCCGTACTGGCGGGTCAACTCGTACTCCACCGGACCCGCGGCTGCGGCGTCGGCGTCGGCGGCAAAGGATGAACTCAGGGGAGCGCTCAGCGCGACGAGAGCGAGGACTGCGGCAAGACTGCGGCGAAACATAGGTTTTCCTGTATTACTGCGCGGTTTACTTGGGCGGGCATTCTTCCAGTCCGGGGCGGTCAGGTCAATCGGAGTGACCACCTCACTGATTCCCGCAAACAGCACATTCAGGGTTTTTGCTTAGCTGCATCTCGCGAAACTGTAGTCCGCTGGCATCGAACAGCAGCAAACGGCCGCACAGCGGAAGCCCAAGACCGCTGAGCACCTTGACGCATTCCAGCGCCTGCAGGCTACCGATGACCCCGACCAGCGGGGCCAGCACGCCATTCGCCGCGCAACTGGTGTCGAGATCCTCGCCCTCTTCGTACAGGCAGTGATAACAGGGGCTCTGCGGATTGCGCGCATCGAACACGCTGAGCTGTCCTTCCATACGGATCGCCGCGCCCGAGACCAGCGGAACCTTGCTGGCGACGCAGGCGCGATTCAACGCGAAGCGCGTCGTGAAATTATCGGTGCAATCGACGACGGCGTCGCAGCCGGCGACAATGCTCGCCAGCTGCTCGCCTTCCAGACGCTGTAGGTGGATTGCGACATCGACACCGGGATTCAGCGCGGTGATGGCGTCGCGCGCGGACTCCGCCTTGTTGCGGCCGATACCGGCGGTACTGTGTGCAATCTGCCGCTGCAGGTTGCCGAGGTCGACCTTGTCATCATCAGCGAGGATGAGCCTGCCGACGCCGGCGGCGGCCAGGTACATCGCCACGGGGCTACCAAGACCGCCGAGACCAACGATCAGGACGGTCGACGCAAGCAGCTTTTCCTGGCCGTCGAGGTCGAGGCCGGACAGCATCAGGTGCCGGCTGTAGCGCAGCAGTTGTTCGTCGTTCATGTGTTTGTCCCACGGATCACGGCTGGTGATTACCGGCCTGGTGCCTGCGCCCGAGCGTCACCCGCTCATGATCGGCATAGTCGCGGTGAGTGCGGATCTCAGTATAGCCGAGGCCCGCGAGCAAGCCGCGCACGCTGGGCCCCTGCTCCCAGCCATGCTCCAGCAGCAGCCAGCCGCCGGGCACGAGATAGTCGCGCGCCTCGCGGGCGATGTTGCCGAGGTCGGCCAGTCCCTGCTGCGGGGCGACGAGCGCGGAGCGTGGCTCAAAACGCACATCGCCTCTGTCAAGATGCGGATCCGCCGCATCGATATACGGTGGGTTGCTGACGATGATGAGGTAGTCGTGGCCCGGCAGCGGCGCGCACCAGCTGCCGGCGAGCAGGTGCAGGTTTGCACAGGCGGCTCGGCGGAAATTGGCGGTCGCGACGCTATGCGCAGCGGCGCTGAGCTCCGTCGCATAGACCTGCCAGTCAGGACGCTCGGAAGCCAGCGCAAGCGCTACCGCGCCCGAACCGGTGCCGAGGTCAGCGACCTTGCCGACGAGCGCGGCACCGAGGCGCAGCGCAAGTTCGACCAGCAATTCCGTTTCCGGGCGCGGGATCAGCACGGCGGGACTCACTTCGAGCTCCAGGTTCCAGAAGCCGCGGCGGCCGAGCAGATACGCGACGGGCTCGCCACGTTCACGGCGAGCGCACAGCGACTCGAAGGCGAGTTGCTGCTCGCGCGTAAGTGCGTGGTCGGACCATGCAAGGAGCCAGCTGCGGTTCTTGTCGAGCAGGTGCGCGAGCAGGACTTGCGCATCGAGTTGCGCGCTGTCGCTATGCTTGAACCTGGCGCTCGCGGCCGCGAGGGCGGCCTGGACCGTTGTCATCGAATGTCGCGTCCATTGATTGAGAGGGGCGGCGCGCGCGGAATCAGTGGCCGGCCGCCCAGGCCCTGCCCACGGGCTTTCAGGCGCCCAGTTCTGCGAGCTGGTCGGCCTGGTGCTCGGCCAGCAATGGCTGAATCACGTCGTCCATGTTGCCGTTCATGATGTCGGCAAGTTTGTAGAGCGTCAGCTTGATGCGATGGTCCGTCAGGCGTCCGTCGGGATAATTGTAGGTCCGGATTTTTTCGGAACGGTCGCCTGAGCCGACAAGGTTGCGCCGCGTTTCGGTTTCGGTCTGCGCGCGCTCGGACTCAGCAGCGCTCTTCAACTTGGCCAGCAGCAAGGCCATCGCCCGCGCGCGATTCTTGTGCTGCGAACGTTCGTCCTGGCACTCGACGACGATGCCGCTCGGCAAATGCGTGATGCGGATCGCCGATTCGGTCTTGTTGACGTGCTGGCCGCCGGCGCCGCTGGCGCGATACGTGTCGACCTTGAGATCGGCCTTGTTCAGTTCGATTTCAGCCGCGTCCTCCTGCTCCGCCATGACAGCCACGGTGCATGCCGAGGTATGCACACGGCCCTGCGCTTCGGTTTGCGGTACCCGCTGGACGCGGTGCGCGCCCGACTCGAACTTCAGCTGACCGTACACATTGCTGCCTTCGATGCGCGTGATGACCTCCTTGTAGCCGCCGTGTTCGCCGGGCCGCTCACTGACGATCTCGACTTTCCAGCCGCGCTTTTCCGCATAACGCGTGTACATTTTCAGCAGGTCGCCGGAAAAAATCGCGGCTTCGTCGCCGCCCGTGCCGGCGCGGATTTCGAGGAACACGTTGCAGGCATCGCGCGGATCCTTCGGCAGCAGCAGCTTCTGCAGTTCGGTGTCGAGCTCGGCGATGCGCTGTGAGCTGCTGGCGTATTCTTCCTGCGCCATCGCACGCAGCTCAGCGTCGCTGTCTTTCTGCATCGCGATCGCATCGTCGAGATTCTGCCGCGCCTGTTGCAGCTCGCGGTAGCAACGCACGACCGGTTCCAGCTCTGCATACTCCATCGAGTAGGCGCGGAATTTTTCCTGGATGCCGATGACTTCGGCATCGCTCAGCTGGTGTTCGAGCTCCTCATGGCGTTCCATCAGGCGCTCGAGCTTGGCGTTGATCGAGGGATTCACTATTTCAGGACTGCTTTGATGAGGGGTTCTGCCGGGGCAGCGCCTGCACATTCGTGTCGGGGGTCACTTCATTGCTCGCTTCGAGCTCGAACAATTGCACGGCGAGGTCGATCAGGTTGGACTGGCCGTCGGCGCCGGCCTTCTTCATCTGCACACTCGGCGCGTGGATCAGCTTGTTGGTCAGCAGGCGCGCCAGCTCGCGTACGACGGCCTGTGCAGGGGCGCCCTTCTCGAGCGCCTTCAGTGCCTTGTCGAGCTCGGCATCGCGAATGTGCTCGGCTTTTTCGCGAAAACTGCGCAGCGTCGACACGACTTCAAGCCCGCGCTCCTTGCGCACCCAGGTGTCGACACCGAGGTCGATGATGGCTTCGGCTTCGCGCGCCGCTTCCTGGCGATTCTTCAGGTTGACGTCGATCACCTGGCGCAGGTCATCGACGCTGTAGAGAAACACGTCCTCGAGCTCTCCGACTTCAGGCTCGATGTCGCGCGGTACGGCGAGGTCGACCATGAAGATCGGTTTATGCCGGCGCGCGCGCAGGGCGGTTTCGACAGCGCCCTTGCCGAGAATCGGCAGCTGGCTCGCGGTTGACGACACGACGATATCGGCGCGCACGAGCTCGTCGGGAATGTCCGACAGCAGGACTTCGCGCACGCCGTACTTGCGCTTGAGTTCCTGCGCGTTCGTCAGCGTACGGTTAGCGACGACGATGTTGGCGACACCGGCTTCCTGCAGATGCTGCACGACCAGTTCGATAGTGCGGCCGGCGCCAATCATCAGCGCGCTGGCTTCGTGGATATCGGTGAAAATCTGCTGCGCCAGCGTGACGGCGGCGAAGGCGACGGATACCGGGTTTTCGCCAATCGCGGTTTCGGTGCGCACCTGCTTTGCAACGGCAAACACGTCTTCGAATACGCGATGCAGCGTGCTACCCACGGTCGCGGCTTCCTGCGCGACGGCGTAAGCGGACTTGATCTGACCGAGGATCTGCGGTTCGCCGAGTACCATCGAGTCGAGACCACTGGCGACGCGCATCATGTGGCGCACGGCGGTTTCATCACGCTGGCAATAGACGGCCGGCTCAAGCTGGCTCAGCGGCAGGCCATGGAACTCGGCGAGCCACTGCAGCAGCTTGCGCTCCTGTTCGGCGCGGATGGCGGGATCGGGCGGCGCCGCGGCCTCGGGAACACCAAAGAGCTCGGTGCGGTTGCAGGTCGACAGGATCGCGACCTCGGCCAGCCCGGCTTTCGCGCAGGCCTGCTGGAGCGCGTCATGCATCACTTCCGGTACAAAGGCCACCTTTTCGCGCACGTCGACGGTCGCGGTGTTGTGGTTGATGCCCAGTACCAGGAGGGACATGAAGGGGGTCCGGAATGAAAGGCGGCCATTTTACAGGCTTACTCCGTTACAAAGCCATGCCGAAGACGGCCGCGGCGAGCTCGCGCTTTGATTATTTCGTGCACATTTTTCAGGTACTTACGCTTGATGTGCGAAACACGGCAGATGCGCCTCTTTGCCCTGCTCACGCGATTGTTAACCTCGGCGGCCTCTGGCTATACTACGGCGCAATTTCCGCTGCACCTGGCCCTTGAAAAGTCCGCTCCACGACGGCATCAGAAGCCAGAACCCCAGGGACCAACTCAGGTATCGCGTTTTGAGCCAGGCTACCCCGATCAACCTCCAGCGTCCGCCCTTTCAGCCCCGTCGTTCACTCCTGCTGACAGCTTTAGTGTTGCCACTCGTGCTGGCTTCCTGCGCAACGCCGCCGCAAGCCGAAGCGCCGCTGCTGGCGGCCCCGCCGGCTACGGCAAGCGTTGGCGCCGAAACCGCTGCGCCGGAACCGACACCGGGCAGCCTGCTCGCGCCGGCGCCCGAAGCCCCGAGCGAGCCCGAGTACGGCAATTTTTCGGAAGACGTGCTAACGCGCGCCATTCTCGCGGAGCTCGCAGGCCAGCGCGGCCAGTCGCAGGACTCGCTCGGGGAATATCTCGTGCTGGCGCGCGAAACCGGCGACCTCAACGTCATCCAGCGCACGATGCGCATCGCGGTATTCCTGCGCAATGTCGAGGCTACGCTCGACATGGCCAGGCTCTGGCTCGACATCGAACCGGAGTCCATCGAGGCGCGCCAGACCATCGCCATCCAGATGATCACTCTCGGCCGCTACCACGATGCGGTGGAGCAGTTCACGACGCTGCTCGAACAAGGCAGCCGGGTCGACTTCCGCATTATTTCCGCGCGTTTGACGAATGATCCGAATGCATCCCTGGTCATTGACCCACTAATCGACGACTTCACGGCGCTGCTGGCTCGCTATCCCGACAACGATTCTCTGAAACTCGGCCTCGCCCAGCTGTACCAGCAGGACAAGCAGTTCTCCGCGGCCTACGCGCTGGTCGCGCCGCTTGCCAGGGCGCTCGAGGACCGGCCGGAAGTTGTACTCATGGAAGTCCAGTTACTGGAATCGCTCGACGATCCCGACCGCGCGCAGGCGCGCCTTGCCGAAGCGCTCGAGACGCATCCCGACCACAAGCAATTGCGCTTCATGTACGGCCGCAAGCTGATCATGCAGCAGCGTTTCGAGGAGGCGCGCGAGCAATTCCGGATTATCGTGCAACAGGATCCAAGCGACTTCGACATCGTCTATTCGCTGGCGCTGCTGAGCATGGAAGTGAATCAGTTCGACGAAGCGCGCTCTTACCTCAACCGCCTGGTTCTCAACGGCAAGCGTCTCGATGACGCGCATTACTATCTCGGGCACATCAATGCGCTGCAAGACAACAGCGGCGCCGCGATCGAGCATTACCTGCGCGTCACCGGCGGCAATAACTTCCTGCTGGCGCAGCGGCATCTGACCGAACTGATGGTGCGCGCGGACCGTTATGCCGAAGTGCAGTCGCACCTGCAGAACGTGCGCTTCCGCAACGCTGACTACAGCATCCCGCTGCTGACGATGGAAGCGAACGTATTGATCGACGAAGGCATGCTCGAGGACGCCTCGACCTTGCTGGACAGCTCGATCGGCACCTTCCCTGATGACATCCAGCTGCTGTTCCTGCGCTCGGTAGTGAGCCAGACGCGCAACGATCTCGTGCTGATGGAAGAAGACCTGCGCAAGATCATCGCGCTCGAGCCGGACAGTCCGATGGCCTACAACAGTCTCGGATACACGCTCGCCGACCGCACGAATCGCCACCAGGAAGCGTATGAGCTAATCCAGCGCGCGGTCGAACTGGCGCCGAATGATCCCTCGATCATCGACAGCCTCGGCTGGGTTCAGTATCGCCTCGGCATGTACCAGGAGGCGCAAAAAAACCTCGCGCGCGCCTATGAGCTTTTCCCCGACCATGAAGTAGCAGCGCATCTCGGCGAAGTATTGTGGGTGCTCGGCGAACATGATGAAGCAGCGCGAGTGTGGCGCAATGCGCTGCAGGTCGAGCCGAACAGCATTTACATCATCAATGCAATGGAACGCCTGGACGCCGGTGCCTCCATCTAAGCGCGCCTGGTTTTACCTCCTGTCTTCCTGGCAAGCGGTCGCGCGCACATGTGCGCTTGCGGCGCTATTGCTGCTAACCGGCTGCGCGACGCAGGCACCGCTCGTTATCGACGATCCCGACTGGCTGCGTCACCAGGACGCTATTGCGGCGGTACACGACTGGGAACTGAGCGGCCGGCTCGTCGTGCGCCAGAACGGCGAAGCGGACTCCGTCAACATCAACTGGATGCAGCAAGGCGAGGTGTTCGACCTGCGCCTGTTCGGCAGCTTCGGCCTCGGTGCCGTGCGCGTGCATGGCCTGCCGAGACGCGTAACCGTTGAACGCGGCAACGATGCGCCGGTAACGCTGCCGGGGCTCGGCGCAGTCACCCAGGAATATTTTGGTTATGAGTTCCCGACCGCTGAACTGCTGTACTGGATCCGCGGCCTGCCGGCGCCGGGCCTGCGCGGCAGCAACACCTTCGACATGAACCGCATGCTGGCAACGCTGCGGCAAGTGGATGCGAGCGGAGTCGAATGGACACTGAGCTTCGACAACTACATAGAGCTCGAGGGCGAGGTCGCCATGGCTTATCTGCCGGGCCGCATTTCGGCGCGGCGCGAGGGCCTCGAACTGCGCTTCCTCGTGAATGGCTGGCGCGTGCCGCCGCCAGGCGGGGAAGCCGTGGCTGAGAGCAAGGGTGCAGAATGAACCCGGTCGCCTGGCCCGCACCCGCGAAGCTGAACCTGTTCCTGCATGTCACCGGTCGCCGCCCTGACGGCTACCACACGCTGCAAACCGTGTTTCAGCTGCTGGACTACGGCGACACCCTGCATTTCAGGCCTTCGCTGACCTGGGAGCTGCATTTCACCTGCAACAAGCCCGAACTGGAAACCACCGACAACCTCGTCCTCGAGGCTGCGCGGCTGTTGCAGCAGAAAATGCCGGTGCCGCGCGGCTGCCGCATCCATCTCGACAAGCACCTGCCAGCCGGTGGCGGGGTCGGCGGCGGCAGTTCGGATGCGGCCACGACGCTGATCGCGCTGAACCGCCTCTGGGAGGCCGGGCTCACGCTCGACGAACTGGCCGCGCTGGGGCTGCAGTTGGGCGCTGACGTGCCGGTATTCATCCATGGCCATTCGGCCTGGGCTGAAGGCGTCGGCGAAAAGCTGGACTTTCTGACCTTGCCGGAGGACTGGTTCGTCGTATTGACCCCCAACTGCCACGTGTCGACGGCCCGCGTTTTCGGACATCCTGAATTGACAAGGCACAGTGCCCCCCTCAGAATACGCGCCTTTCCGTTTTCGGGTAGTAAAAACGACTGCGAATCAGTCACCTGCATGCTTCATCCCGAGGTGCGATCAGCCCTCGAATGGCTCGGTCGCCATACCACCGACGGTGGTGATGCCCGCATGACAGGAACCGGTGCCAGCGTCTTTGCCAGATTCAGGAGCCGGGAGCAGGCCGCCGTTGTGCTGGCTCGCAAACCGGACAATGTCGCGGGATTCATCGCCAGAGGCACCAATGTCTCTCCCTTGCACTCCCTGCTGAACGGGCAGTTGAACAAGTAAGAGGCAAGCCGGCGAAGTGGCCGAAGTCGGATTCATCCAGTTACGCAGTTTTAAAGAATTGGGGTGTCGCCAAGCGGTAAGGCACAAGGTTTTGATCCTTGCATACGTTGGTTCGAATCCAGCCACCCCAGCCAGTCCTTGTCCAGCGCCATACCCCTTACGTCACAACCAGAAGTCATACCATCAAACCCAACAAGAACAAGGTCCTCTCCATGCCGAACAATTTGATGGTATTCACCGGCAATGCCAACCCGGAACTGGCGCAGAAAGTCGCGCGCTGGCTTGGCGTTCCGCTGGGCCGCGCCGAAGTGCGCAAGTTCAGCGACGGCGAGATCAACGTCGAACTGAACGAAAACGTGCGCGGCCAGGACGTGTTCATCATCCAGCCGACCTGCTCGCCGACAAACGACAACCTGATGGAACTGCTGTTGATGGCCGATGCGCTGCACCGCTCATCAGCCAACCGCATCACCGCCGTAGTCCCCTATTTCGGTTATGCACGCCAGGATCGCCGCGTGCGCAGCGCCCGCGTACCAATCAGCGCCAAAGTCGTTGCCGACATGTTCGTCGCCGCCGGCGTCAACCGCGTGCTGACGATCGACCTGCACGCTGAACAGATCCAGGGATTCTTCAGCATTCCGGTCGACAACGTTTATGGTTCGGTCGTGCTCGTCGACGACGTGCGCGCGCAGAACTACGAAAACCTGATCACCGTCTCGCCCGATATCGGCGGCGTCGTCAGGGCGCGCGCCTTCGCGAAGCAGCTCAGCACCGACCTCGCGATCATCGACAAGCGCCGCACGCGCGCCAATGAAGCCGAAGTCATGCACCTGATCGGCGAAGTCAAAGGCCGCACCTGCCTGATCGTCGACGACATGGTCGACACCGCCGGCACGCTGTGCAAGGCCGCCGAAGCACTGAAAGCCGAAGGCGCGACGAAGGTCGTGGCTTATGCGACGCACGCCGTGCTGTCGGGCAACGCGATCAACAACCTGAATAATTCCACGCTCGACTCGCTGGTGGTGACCGATACGATCCCGCTCAGCGAGGCCGCGAAGAAGTGCGCAAAAATCCGCCAGCTACCGCTGGCCCGCTTCCTCGGCGAATCGATTCGCCGCGTCAGCAACGAAGAATCCGTCAGCGCGATGTTCGACAACACCTAAGTGTCGTACGCGCGTTGAGGAAGGTCCAGCTCCTGCCGGTCGCAAGCAGGAGATATGGAAAACAGCAACGGGAGCAAGGCACCCAACCGGGGCAAGCTTCTTAAAACCGCGGCCCGGATATCCGGCAACCGCAGAGGTATTTACCATGGCTAAAAACAAGTTTGTGCTCGAGGCAAGCGCTCGCGCAAACGCAGGGAAAGGTGCGAGCCGCCGCCTGCGTCACGAAAATGCAGTTCCAGCAATCATCTATGGTGGTGACAAGGAACCTGCAAACATCTCGCTGCAACATCACCACTTGATGAAAGTGGTGGAAAACGAAGCATTCTTCGCATCGATCGTTACGCTGAACGTTGATGGCAAGGAAGAGCCCGTCGTCATCAAGGCTCTGCAGCGTCACCCGGCCAAGCCGCGCCTGATGCATGCCGACTTCCAGCGCGTCAGCGACAACAAGCCGCTGCATGTGAAGATCCCGCTGCACTTCATTAACGAAGCTATCGCGGAAGGTGTCAAAACCGGCGGCGGTCTCGTATCGCACCTGATGACCGAACTCGAAATCAGCTGCTTGCCGAAGTACCTGCCTGAATACATCGAAGTCGATATCCAGAACCTCGGCCTCGGTGAATCGCTGCACATCTCCGACCTGAAACTGCCCGAAGGCGTCAGCAGCGTATCGCTGAACCACGGCGAATCCGGCGACCTCGCGGTCATCGCGATCCAGGCACCGAGAAGGGTAGAAGCTGAAACTCCGGCTGCTGCCGCTGCCGCTGCTGCCGCTGCTCCGGCTGCTGGCGCTGCTCCGGCTGCCAAAGCGAAAGACAAGAAGTAATCTTTCGCTAGCTACACCAGCCGATGAGCGAGTCTCTGGCACTGGTTGTTGGCCTGGGAAATCCAGGCCAACAATACCAGTACACCCGGCACAACGCCGGTGCGATGTTCCTGCAAAAACTCTGTGACAGCGCGAAGGGCGAACTGCGTCCCGAGAGCAAATTTCACGGCAAATGCGGGCGTATCGAAATCGCCGGACAGGAAGTCCGCCTGTTATTCCCCACGACATACATGAACAACAGCGGCAAGGCCGTCGCTGCGATGTCGCAGTATTACAAGATCCCACCGGAACGGATCCTGGTCGCATATGACGAACTCGATCTACCGATTGGCACGACACGCCTGAAGAAAGGCGGCGGCCCCGGCGGACACAATGGAGTGCGCGACGTCACGAGTGCGCTCGGCAGCCCCGAGTTCATGCGCCTGCGTTTTGGCATCGCGCATCCGGGCCATGCCAGCAAGGTGCTTGATTACGTCCTCGGCGAATTTTCGCGCGACGATGCAATCAGCATGGAGCGCGAGTTCGACAAGGCACTGGCGATCCTGCCGCTGCTGGTGGAAGGCAAGCTGCAGAACGCGATGAGCGAGCTGCATACGGACCCTGCGGAAAAAGAAGCGAAGAAAGCGAAGCAGGCCGAGAAGGCCAGGCAACGCCAGAATCCCAACGAAATGAAAGACTGAGGACATCATGGGCATCAAATGCGGCATCGTCGGCCTGCCCAACGTCGGCAAATCCACGCTATTCAACGCGCTGACGAAAGCCGGCATCGCGGCGGAGAACTTCCCCTTCTGCACGATTGAGCCGAATGCGGGCGTCGTCGCAGTCCCTGACCAGCGCCTCGACGCGTTAACGGCGATCGTCGTCCCGAACAAGACGGTTGCGACGACGATGGAATTCGTCGACATCGCCGGCCTCGTCGCCGGCGCATCGAAAGGTGAAGGCCTCGGCAACAAGTTCCTCGCGAACATCCGCGAGTGCGACGCAATCGCGCACGTGGTGCGCTGCTTCAAGGACGACAACGTCATTCACGTGGCGAACACGATTGATCCAAAAGACGACATCGACGTCATCAACACAGAACTCGCGCTCGCCGATCTCGAGACCGTCAGCAAGGCGCTCGACCGCGCCACTAAAGCCGCAAAAAGCGGCGATAAGGAAGCAACCCGTCTGCGCGACGTGCTGATGCGGGTGCAACCGCACCTGGACCAGAGCCAGCCCGTGCGCAGCCTCACTCTCGACAAGGATGAACTCATTGCGCTCCAGCCGCTACACCTGCTGACGGCGAAACCGACAATGTACATCGCGAACGTCGATGAGAAAGGCTTCACGAATAACCCCTACCTCGACACGGTCCACGCAATCGCCAAAGCCGAAGGCGCGGTCGTCGTTGCAGTCTGCAACAAACTCGAGGCTGAAATCGCCGATCTCGATGGTGACGACAAGCAGATGTTCCTCGATGAAATGGGCATGACCGAACCCGGCCTCGACCGCGTGATCCGCGCCGGCTACGAGCTGCTCGGCCTGCAGACCTATTTCACCGCCGGCGTCCAGGAAGTGCGCGCATGGACGGTCAAGATCGGCGCCACGGCTCCCAAAGCCGCAGCCGTCATCCACACCGATTTCGAAAAAGGTTTCATCCGTGCCGAGGTCATCGGCTACGAGGATTTCATCAGGTACAAGGGCGAACAGGGCGCGAAGGATGCGGGCAAATGGCGCCTGGAAGGCAAGGAATACATCGTGCAGGACGGCGATGTGATGCACTTCAGGTTTAACGTGTAGGCGTTTCGCGCCGAGGCCTATCGCGAAGACAGAAAAGCGACTTTGGCGCCGCCTGTCACGTAGTGGCCTTTGGCGAAGGCCTGTGGAAAACAGACTTCCCTTTTAGCTGTATTGCGGCTTAAAATTCGCGCCCTACCCAATATGGCGATGTAGCTCAGCTGGTTAGAGCACAGCATTCATAATGCTGGTGTCGGTGGTTCAAATCCACCCATCGCTACCAAATCAAAAGCCCGCGCAAGCGGGCTTTTTTTTGCCCGGCTTTTTGCCCGGCTTTTTTACTGACTCACCAGGTATCCGGCAAGTTATCGTCCGTATACACCTCTTCCAGCACGCCGCTGAAGGCTTCCATTGCGATCGCCTTGATCTCGAACGACAACAACTGGAACAGCTGGCGCGCTGACGAGTTCTTGCGCCACATCGCGATGTGTGTGCGTGTCGGTGTTTCGTCTTCGAGCTTGAATACGCGCACCTGTTTTGAATCCGCGAGTTCAGCGCGGATGAAGAGCTCCGGCAGAATCGCGATGCCCATGCCGAGCAACAGCATCAGGCGCATGGCGGAGAGCGTGTTGCATTCGTATTCGCGCAGCAGGCGCGCGCCGACGCGGTCACATAGCGTCATGATCTGGCGATGCAGGTGGTGATCTTCATCGATGCTCAGTACGCCCTGCTGTAGCAGGTCACGCGTGTACAGCTTCTGCTTTTTCGCCAGCGGATGTTCGATCGGCACGACAACGCGCAGCGGTTCGGTGAATAGTGACCGCACCTTGTAGTCGCCCGTATGCATCGGCAAGACGCTCAGGATGATGTCGTAGGTGCCGGCTTCCAGGCCGTGGCCCAACAAGTACGGCACCTCTTCGCGCACATGCAGCTGCAGCGCCGGGTAGCGCTTGTGCAACTGCGACATCAGCTCCGGCAACACACTCTGGCCGAGTGTTGGCGATACCCCAATGCGGAAAGCGCCGCCGAGTACGCGGCCGCGGCCCTCGGCGATGTGTGACAGCTGGTCGTAGTGTTCGAGGATATCCCGCGCGAGCGGCAACAGATCGCGGCCGGCCGGCGTCAGCAGCGTGCCAGCGCGCGAGCGATCGAAGAGCTGCAGGCCCATCTCCTCTTCCATCGCGGCGATCTGTAGCGTCAGCGTCGGCTGGCTGAGCTGCAGTTTTTGCGCCGCCTTGCGGAAGTTCGAGGCTTTCGCGACGGCCACGAAATATTCGAGTTGCTTGATGGTCGGCCGCTTTGCAGTCATGAAATGTGTGCCCGGAGACGCGCCAAAGGTGTGTGGCACCTGTATCCCAGTGCGCTAGAATGCAGGCGAGTTTACACGACCGGCGATTGATTGCGATGTCTGACATGCCTGGCAACAACAGCGACACGAACCCTTCCGAGAGCCGCCAGTACGAGCAGTCGGGATGCTATCCGGACCAGGGCAAAGCCTTTCGAGTATGGGCTCTACTTGGCTGGCTCACCTTTGTCATCGTCGCGCTGGCCGGGGCTGCCGCGGCGCTGAACATCTGGTTGCTGCCGCCGAGTTGAGGCGGGTATATCCGGAGCCCGCTTTTGTCGGAGCTACCGGCGAACAGCGTGTCTCACTGATTCATTGCGCTGATATACAGCTCGATCTGTTGCAGCCGCGCGATCGGGTCGCTGTATTCAAGCAAGGTCTGTTTCTCGCGGTTGCCGATCGGCAACAACTCGCTGAGCCGCCAGGCCACTTCCCTGAGGTTCTCGAAGCTCATGTCGAGTTTCAACTCCTCGATCGCCGGATGCCGCGACAGCCCGCGCAGTAATTCGACGTATTCCTCGAACTCCTCACCGACTTCGACCTTCTCGGCGTCGATCGAATCCTGCTGCCGGAACTCCACGGCGGCACGACACAGGTTGTTCGCTTCGCGCCAGGATTCCATGATGCGGAAAGTCTTGCGCCCTTCCGCGGTGATACCGAGCAGTCCATTCGGTAGCTGGTTCCAGTCGACGACCTCGCAGTAGGTGCCGGTGCGGTGGATGTCGAGTTTCTGCCCCGTGCGTGCGACTTCGCTGCCGGCCTGGATCAGCACGATGCCAAAGCCGCTGCTGTCTTTCATGCAGTTGCGCACCATGTCGACGTAGCGTGATTCGAATATCTGCAGTGAGACACGGCCTTTCGGAAAGACCACGGAGTTGAGCGGAAACAGCGGGATCGTTTCCATTGTGACCCCGCTATTCGGCGTTGCCGGCACTCAGCGCCGTCAACAGGCGCTGATGCAAACCTTCGAAGCCACCGTTGCTCATGACGACGATGTGGTCGCCCGGGCGTGCTTCGCGAACCAGCCAGTCGATGATCGCCTGCGTGTCGCCGAGGCTGTGGAACTGCGCTTTCGCGGCGCACGCGATTGCGTCGAGATCGAGCTGCGTTACCTGGCTTCTGTACCAGAGCACGGCATCGGCATCGTCGAGCGACGCGGCGAGGGTGTTCTGGTGATAGCCCATCTTCATCGTGTTCGAGCGCGCCTCGATCGCGGCAAAGAGGCGGCCCTTTTCACCGCTCGCCTTCATGCGCGCGCGCAGGCCACCGAGCGTGGTACTGATTGCCGTTGGATGATGCGCAAAGTCATCGTACACGCAGATGTTGCGCACCGAGCCTATCAGTTCGAGCCGGCGCTTGACGCCGCCAAACCGCGACAGGGCTTCGCAGCTGATGTCGACCGGCACGCCCGCATGCGCGGCAGCCGCAACCGCTGCAGCGGCGTTCAGCATGTTGTGACGGCCAAGCATTTCCCACGCAATTTCACCGCTCCGGGTGCCATGCGTGATGCGCAACTTCGAACCATCGACTGCGAGCGGCTCCACTTTCCATTCACTGTCGCCCTGCCCCTCGCCGACGAGGCCGAAGCGCTGCACTTCGCTGAACACGCCTTTCGCCAGCACCTGTTCGAGATGGGGTTCATTCTCGGGCACGATGATGCGGCCCGACGCGGGAATGGTTTTGATGAGATGCTGGAACTGGATCTGGATATCGTCGATGCTGCGGAAGATATCGGCGTGATCGAATTCCAGGTTGCCGAGGATCACGGTGCGCGGCAGGTAGTGGATGAACTTCGAGCGCTTGTCGAAGAAGGCACTGTCGTATTCGTCAGCCTCGATGACGAAGAAGGGTGCGGTGCCGAGACGCGCCGACACGCTGAAATTCTTTGGCACGCCGCCGACGAGATAGCCCGGGTCCATGCCGGCCTGGTCGAGAATCCATGTCAGCATGCTGGTGGTGGTCGTCTTGCCGTGCGTGCCAGCGACGGCCAGCACCCAGCGGCCATGCAACACGTATTGCGCGAGCCATGCCGGACCGGACATGAAGGGCAATCCCTTATCCAGCACGTATTCGACCGAAGGATTACCGCGCGAGCAGGTGTTGCCGATGACGATCAGGTCGGGCTTGTTGGCTTCGATGTGCGCGGGGTCGTAGCCGGAGCACAGCGCAATGCCCTGCTCTTCCAGCTGCGTGCTCATGGGCGGATAGACATTCTGGTCGGAACCGCTGACCTGGTGTCCCAACTCGCGCGCCAGCACCGCGAGACTGCCCATGAAGGTACCGCAGATACCAAGAATATGAATGCGCATGGAAGTCCTGTGTGCCCCGCTGAAGTGCGCGGAATTGTCGCAAAGGGCCGGGGTATTGTCATGCGCGCTGTAAATGGGGTCAGAGCCCGATTAACGACTGAATAGGGCTCTGACCCCATTTAGGGTTTTGCCGGCGCGCGGCGCCGTAAATTAGTTGCTTCGGCTGCGCCCATTTTCAGTAAAATGCGGCTCTTTTGCGCAAGACCGATAGGAGCCTGCCCATGTCCGCGACGCCCAGCAAGAAGCCCAATAACGTTTTCTATGCCCAGTCCGGCGGTGTCACGGCCGTAATCAACGCATCGGCCTGCGGCGTTATCGAAACCGCGCGCAAGCAAGCGCAGCTGGGCACGGTGTACGCCGGCCGCAACGGCATCCTCGGCGCCTTGCGTGAGGAATTGATCGACACCAGCGCCGAGTCGGCAGACACGATAGCCGCACTGCGCCACACACCAGCCGGCGCCTTCGGCTCGTGCCGCTACAAACTGAAAGGCCTCGACCAGAATCGCGCCGAGTACGAACGCCTGATCGAAGTATTCAAGGCGCATGACATCGGCTACTTCTTCTATAACGGCGGCGGCGATTCGCAGGACACGGCGAACAAGGTCGCGCAGTTCAGCCAGCAGGCCAATTTTCCGATCACGTGCATCGGCATCCCAAAGACCGTCGACAACGATCTGCCGATCACTGATACCTGTCCGGGCTTCGGCTCCGTTGCGAAATACGTCGCAGTATCGATTCGCGAAGCCGGCCTCGATGTAGCGTCGATGGCCGAGAGCTCGACGAAGGTGTTCGTCATGGAAGTCATGGGTCGCCATGCAGGCTGGATCGCCGGCGCCGCAGGTCTTGCCGCTGAGCACGAATGCGATGCGCCGCATGTCATCGTGTTCCCGGAGATTGCCTTCGACAAGGACGCGTTCCTGCAGAAGGTACGCGAGAGCGTGCGTAACTATGGCTACTGCGCTATCGTCGTATCCGAAGGCGCGCACTACGCCGATGGCACCTTCCTCGCCGAAGCCGGCGGCAAGGATGCATTCGGCCACGCACAGCTCGGCGGCGTTGCACCGATGCTGGCGGCGATGATCAAGGCGGAACTCGGCTTCAAGTTTCACTGGGCGGTGTCCGACTACCTGCAACGCGCGGCGCGGCACATCGCTTCGGGCACTGACGTTGCGCAGGCGTACGCCATGGGCAAGGCGGCGGTGGAATTCGCTCTGGCGGGCCAGAACGCGGTGATGCCGATCATCGTGCGCGAGAGCAGCAATCCCTATAAATGGAGCGTTGGCAGCGCAAAGCTGAGCGATGTCGCAAACGTCGAGAAGAAAATGCCACGCGACTTCATCACTGACGACGGCTTCGGCATCACCGCGAAAGCGCGTGAGTATTTCGCGCCGCTAATCCAGGGCGAAGACTATCCGCCATACAAGAATGGCCTGCCGCAGTATGCGCGCCTGAAGAAAGTGCTACTGCCGAAGAAGCTGGCCGCCTGGACAGGCAAATAGAAAATTCATGTTTATTACTATTTTTTCGGTCATCGCTCCCGTCTTTATCTGCTCGGCGCTCGGCTATCTATGGGTCAAGAAAGGAATCGCCTTCGACACGCCTTTCGTGTCGCGGCTCGTCATGGAAGTCGGCGCGCCCTGCCTGATCTTCTCGCGCTTCATGGTGCAGGACGTCGACATGACCGCCTTCCGGCAAATGGCCGCGGCTGCATTCGCATCGATGCTGGTGTTCGGCATCCTCGGCAGCCTTGCGCTGTACATCGCGCGACTCGACCAACGTACCTGGCTGCCCTCGCAGATGTTTCCGAACGTTGGCAACATGGGCCTGCCGCTGTGCCTCCTTGCCTTTGGCGAATCCGGCCTCGCGCTGGGCATGACCTACTTCATGGTAAATACCGTGTTCGGGTTCACGATCGGCATGATGATCACCTCGGGAAATGTGTCCTTCCGCGAACTGCTGAAGAACCCGACCTTCTATTCCGTGATCATTACGCTGGTGTTCCTGTTCACTGACACAAAGCCCTGGACCTGGGTGCTCAATACCACGACGCTGCTCGGTGATTTCACTATTCCGCTGATGCTGATCGCGATGGGCGTATCACTGGCGCGCTTCCAGATCGCAAGCATCAAACGTAGCGTGCTGATCTCCGTATTGCGACTGTCGATGGGCTTCGTCGTTGGCGTTTCGATTGCGACGCTGCTCGACCTCGACGGCGTGGCACGGGGCGTGACGATCATGCAAAGCTCGATGCCGGTGGCCGTGTTCTCATACCTGTTTGCCGTGCGCTACAACCGCAGCCCGGAAGAAGTCGCTGGCACCGTCGTGATTTCGACTGTGCTCTCATTCCTGAGCCTGCCCTTGCTGCTGTGGTACGTATTGCCCGCATAATAAGCGCGCTGCTGCCGCATACCTGGCGCAGCACATTCTGGAGGACCACCATGAACCTGCTCGATGCCTGCGTACTGTCTGCCCTGCTGCTGAGCGCGTCCGCGGTCCACGCCGACCAGAACGATGCGCGCCTCGAAGACCTGTTCGAGCGTCTGCAGAACGCAAACAACCTGACCGAAGCCGCCCCAGTCGAAGAGCTGATCTGGCAAGTCTGGACCGAGCATGCTGATTCCAGCGCCAATCGCCTGATGCTGACCGGTATCGAGCAAATGAGTGCGAATGCGCTGCCCGCGGCGCTCGACACCTTCAAACGGCTGATTGCTGACCAACCAGACTTTGCCGAGGCCTGGAACAAGCGCGCGACGATCCACTTCCTGATGGGCAATTACGAAGCTTCCGAAGCCGACATCGTGAAGACGCTGCAGCTCGAGCCCTTCCATTTTGGCGCCCTGTCGGGGCGCGGGCTGGTGCTTCTGTCGCAACAACAGTTCGAAGAAGCGCGTAACGCCTTCAGCCGCGCACTCGAAGTGCATCCGAACATGCCGTCGGTGCGCAACAACATCGACGAGATCAACCGCTACCTGCGCGGGTCCACGATCTAGTCCGCGATGCAGGCCGGTAGCGACAGCTCCACGCAGCAGCGCCTCTTCGTTGCCATTCACTGCCCGCTTTCCGCGCCTGTGCAAGCCGTGCTCGACGAATTACGCGCAGCGCAACTTATTGACGGATCAGGCCTGCGCGTCGTTGCCGCCGACACCTTGCATATCACCCTGAAGTTTCTCGGTTCGGTAGCGGACGAGCGGATACCTGCGCTGCGTGGGTTGCTGACCAGCCTTGGGCCGCTACATGAAACCTTCTCCGTGGCGCTAGGCTCCGTCGGCAGTTTTCACAGTGCATTGTGGCTTGGGGTCGCGCCGCATCCGCAGTTGCTTGGGCTCGCGCAGAGCCTCAGTGGCGCGCTCGAACCGTTCGGCTTCGCCGCGGATGCCAGGACGTTCCGGCCGCATGTGACGCTTGCGCGCCTGAACCGCAATCCGCGCTTCGATCGCAATGCATGGCTGCAACTGCATCGCGACACGCCGTGGGCAACTATCGAGGTGCGCGACCTTCGCCTGTACCGATCGGAAACGCGCGCGGAAGGGGCGCGGTACTCCATCGTGCACACGGTCGCGCTGCGCCACTCAGCCTGACGCGAGCGTCATTAGCGGCCTGCGTCTGGGGATTGCAGGTATTCACGACGGGTTTCTTCCAGCGCGTCGAGCAATTCGGCGCGGAAGGCCTCGCGACCAACGGCTTCCTCGAACTCGATCAGTGCGGCATCGACACCGATACCGACAGCGAGGCCGCCGATTGCACCACCGATCAGCGCGCCCAGTACGGTGCCGAAACCTGGCACTACGGAGCCAAGGGCGCCGCCCGTGGCAGCGCCAGCGCCGACACCGAGTGAAGCGCCTGCGGCCTTGCCGGCAACGAACTTCGCCAGTGCCTGCGTCGCCAGTTTGAAACTGCTCTTCGTCACGACTTTCGCTACCAGCTTGCCAGCGATCGCGCCACCGACGACGCCCGCAACCGCGCCGCCGCCACTGGCGAGCAGCCGGCTTTGCACGGTCAGCAGGTCCCGATGTTCCGGCGTTGAAACAATGTCGGGAAGCGCAATCGCGCGCGTAACGTCGACTTGCCGGCCGCTCGTGTCGATTCGGTTCTGCGCAAGCAAGGCTTCGACAAGGCGCTGGTACAGGCTGCTCGCTTCGGTGGAATTAACGAGGCTTGCCGCCAGCGCCGCTTCGACCTCGCGCAGGGCATCCTGCTGTGCCAGGGTCTCGGCGAATTTGCGCGCCATGTAATCGTCGAGGTCGCCAGCGAGTAGATGGCCGATGCGTGCGTACTCGGCGCCGAGGCTGTAGTACCAGTCAAGATACACATCGACATTGCCCGCCATCGCCGCAAAGGCGGCGTCGATCTTCTGCAGCAGTTGCGCCGTCGAAATTTCCATGCGCGCTAGCGCGACACGGCGTGAGCGCTCCAGCGCCTCGATCGTACCGGGGGCAAAATATTCATTTCCGATGCGTTCGACGCGTAGTTGCGCGCCAGCCAGGACCTGCTGCAGCGCCGGGCGCGCGCGCACCTGCGCTTCGAGCGACGCCAAACCCGGAACGGCAACGAACATCGCCGCGAACACGCAGAGCGCGGTGGCGATCGCAATGCGCGCAGGCGCCAGTGGCGGCACTTGCCGGTCGTCCCACAGCGGACCGAACACGCGGCGCCATTCCACGCGCGGCAGTAGCAGCACGGACTGCACACGACAGACGAAGTAGCACAAGATCCAGAAGTCGAGCAGCGCGGCTGCGAACACGAACCGTCCGAACGGTGTCTGCAGGCCCGTATCGAATGCGCCAAGGAAGTAATTCCTGCTGCCGTCGAATAGCGCAACAAGTTGTGCCAGTGTTGCCAGCGCGACGCTCGAATCGATGTCCGCTACGGAATCGCGCGCGTTTGCCAGCACTGTCGTCAGGTCAATGCCAGGGGCCGGTTGCCACAGCAGTAGCGGCGCATAGATCAGACCCATCAGAGTCGGGCACAGGAAGCGCGCCCAGTCGAGCGCCGCCGCAGTCATGAGCCAGGGCTTGTACTCGACCTGCAGGCGCAGCACCAGCAAGCGGAAGACCAGCATCTGCAGCGGCACAAGCAGTGCGAGCAACCACCACTCGCGCGCCGGCAGAACATGCAGACGTAACAGCAGCAGCGGTGCCGCGATAAACACCAGCGCGAGGATGACGATGCCGAGGAAGAACCGGCCCGAGAACAGGCGGAAGAAGATTCCGTCCCGCAGATAGCGTTCCCGGCGCAGTGTTTTCGCAATTGCCGCTTCGTACAGGCCATACAGCGCCAGCGGCAGCAGCAGCGCCGCAAGCGCGATCAGCGCCTGCCAGAATTCACCGCTCAGCAAGCGTGTGGAAGAAAACCACAGGAGGCCCAGCAGGACGTACATGGCCAGCAAACGGCCCACAACAAGGGCGCTTGCTGACAGGGGCTTCATGGCGCGAGACGTTCGATCTGCCATTGGTTGCCCGCGCGTGCATAGCGGAAGCGGTCGTGCAGCCGACCGCCGCCACCCTGCCAGAATTCAATATCGTGAGGGAACACGCGTATGCCGCCCCAGAAGTCGGGCAGCGGCACCTCCCCATGTGCGTATTTTTCTTTCATGCGCGCGAACTGGTTCATGAGAAAAGTACGCGACTCGATTGGCGCGCTCTGTTGTGAAGCCCAGGCGGCGAGTTGCGATTCGCGTGGCCGCGTCATGAAGTACTTCAGCGATTCGGCCACGCTGATTTTCTCCGCCGTGCCGCGCACCTTGACCTGGCGCTCCATGTCATGCCATGGGAACAACAGGCTGACTTTCGGGTTGCCCGCGATTTCACTCGCCTTGCGGCTGCCGTAATTTGTGTAGAACACGAAGCCGCGCGCGTCGAGTTGCTTCAGCAGCACGATGCGCTGCGAAGGCTGTCCGTCTGCTGCCACGGTCGCGACGACCATTGCTGTGGGATCGGCAAGCCCACAGGCAATGGCCTGCTGTTGCCAGGTTTCGAACAGTGCCAGCGGGTCAGCGGGCAGTTCGTCACGACGCAGGCCACCCTGCAGGTAATCGCGGCGGATCTGGTCGAGCGCCATCATGGTTGCTACCTCAAAATTGGTGACATGCATTCTAACCGATCCCTTATAAGCGCGTGCCGGGCGAACCTGACACCCGCGCATGCATGGTATATTTAGGCCCTGATTCATCTTCACAAGGAAACTCCATGGGCAACTCCACTGCGTTCATCGGCCTCGGCACGATGGGCTTTCCGATGGCCGGTCATCTCGTCAAAGCCGGACACAAAGTGACTGTCTACAACCGCACGGCGCCAAAGGCCGCGGAATGGCAAAAGCAATATGGCGGCCTCGCCGCGGCGACACCGGCCTCCGCCGCGAGAGATGCGGCTTTCGTCTTCACCTGCGTTGGCAATGACAACGACCTGCGCGAGGTCGTGGCCGGCCCCCAGGGCATTTTCCAGACTGCCGCGCCAGGTACGGTGATCATCGACCATACGACGACCTCGGCCAGCGTTGCGCGCGAGCTGTCGGCACAGGCAGCTACACGGGGACTACACTTTATCGACGCGCCGGTATCAGGCGGACAGTCGGGCGCGCAGAACGGCACGCTGACTGTCATGGCTGGTGGCAATGCAGAAGCCTACGCAAAAGCCGAGCCCGTCATCCGTGCCTTCGCCGCGAGCGTCAAGCTGCTCGGACCTTCGGGCTACGGACAACTGACGAAGATGGTCAACCAGATTTGCATCGCGGGCCTCGTGCAGGCTCTGTCCGAAGGCATTCATTTCGCGAAGCATGCAGGCCTCGATGTCGAGCAGGTTATTGATGTCATCAGCAAGGGCGCGGCCTCGTCGTGGCAGATGCAGAACCGCTGGAAGACGATGGCGAACAACGAGTTCAATTTCGGCTTCGCCGTGGACTGGATGCGCAAGGACCTCGGCATTGCGATGTCCGAGGCGGCAAACAACGGCGCGTCCTTGCCCGTTACGAAGATCGTCGACGGCTATTACGCCGAGCTGCAGAAGATCGGCGGCAGTCGCTGGGATACCTCGTCGCTGATCGCGCTGCTGGATAAGAAATAGCGGCGTAGTGGAGGCTTATAGTCCCTCGCAAGCGACGTAACGTGCAGGCAACAAACAGGGCCAGACGGTTGACGATCCTGTACCAAGCCGGTTAGAGTCGCCGGAATTTCGCTGTATCCACGTCGCTGTATCGACGTGTAGTGCCAGGTTGTACATGAAGTGTTGTACGAAGGTTTCTCGTTGAGGATTTCGTAGCATCCGGATTATGTATCACGAAGAAAAGCACGACTGCCGCCCAGACGAACAGGCCCACATTCTTCGACTCAATATTGCTGGCAGCCCCATCGAATGGCTGACCTGGCAGGAAGCAACGACACTCTACGCTCGTGATCTCGTCACCTGGACTCTGGGTGACACTGTCCGTACCGTCTGGGGCGGAACCTCCAGATTCTCCGGGAAACGCAGCTCGATTGCGCTGCACAGCATCATTGCCTGCGCGGGCGAGTTGCATGGGGGACGTCCGAAGAAACCTGCGCTGACCAACAAGATTCTGTTCCGGCGCGATCAAAATCTGTGCATGTACTGCGGCAAGCAGTTTTCCGACCGCGAGCTCAGCTGCGACCACATTCTGCCCACGTCGCGTGGCGGCAAGAATACCTGGGTCAACGTCGTGGCCGCCTGCAAGCGTTGCAATCACTTCAAGCAGGACCGCACGCCAGAGGAAGCGCGCATGGAGCTGCTGGCGTTGCCTTTCGAGCCGAATCCGGCCGAATACCTCGCACTGATGAACAGCCGCCGCATACGCGCAGACCAGATGGATTTCCTCAAGGCGCAGTTCTCGCGCAACTGTCGGCTTTACATGAATTAGCCGCCCGGCTACTGGCATGCCGCGCACACGATTCGGCCACGACTGCTTCTGGCGCCCGCGGCAGTCTACTGGTCCGACCACTCCCTCAGGAAATTTCCCACCAGGCGTTGCACCGCTTCCGGCTTTTCTGAATGCACCCAATGGCCGGCGTTGGCCACGGTCTTCATCGTTGCGCGTGGAAACAGGCGTCCTGTCGCCACGTAATATTGCGGCAGGATGTAGTCAGAACGTTCGCCGCGAATGAACAACACCGGTCCCTCGTACACCTTTTCAATAGCGGGCCAACCGGTGAGTTCGGCGAAATACTGCGCGATCACCGGCAGATTGATGCGCCATGCAAAGCTGCCATCGTCGGCGCGCTGGAGGTTCGTCAGCAGGAAGGCGCGCACGGCCTTGTTGTCGATACGTTCCGCAAGCCGCGCGTCGGCATCGGCGCGGCTCCGCAAGCCGCGCAGGTCGAGCCCCACGAGCGCCCGCAGGGTCGTGTCGTCGCCGCGCTCATAAGCCACCGGCGCGATGTCGACGACAACCAGGCTGCGCGCGCGTTGCGGCTGTTGCAGCGCCAGCAGCATCGCGGTTTTTCCGCCCATCGAATGTCCGAGCAGGTGCGCGCTGGCGAGGCCGAGACTGTCCATGGTTTCGGAGACATCCGCAGCCATCTCCTCGAGCCGCATCGAAGGTGCGTCTGGCGATTGCCCATGATTGCGCGCATCGAAGGCATACACCGCATAGTGTTCCGCCAGTGCGCGCGCATGGGTGGACCAGTTACCCTGGTTGCCATACAGGCCATGCAGGATGACGAGCGGCGCGCCGCGGTCGGAATACTGTTTGCAGTGCAGTTTCATCGCTTACTTCAGGTTAGCGTTGATCCACGCGAGTACATCATCGTGATGCGTCTTCGTGTTTACCTTTTCCATGATGTGGCGCAGTTTGCCGTCAGCGTCGATGATGAAACTCATGCGATGCAGCCCAATGTAGTCGCGCCCCATGAACGTCTTCGGACCCCATACACCGTACTTTTCAGCTACCGCATGGTCTTCGTCTGACAACAGCGTGAAGTTCAGCTTTTGCTTTTCGGTGAATTTCTGCAGCAGCTTTTGCGGATCGGTGCTGATGCCAAAGACCTTTGCGCCCAGCTTTGCCAGCGCCTTGCTGCTGTCGCGCAGTCCACAGGCTTGCACGGTGCAACCCGGTGTCAGTGCTTTCGGATAGAAATAGACCAGGACGATCTGGCCCCGGTAATCCTTCAGTGAGTGCGTGACGCCATCCTGGTCGGGCAGCGTGAAGGCGGGTGCAAGGTTGCCGATCTTGGGCAAAGCCATGGTGTGAGCTCCTGTCATGGGGATTGATGGGTGAGTGCCGCCATCAATGGCAGCAAGGCGTCAGGCAAGAAGGGTCGACCCTGCGCGTTGACGCCGGTGCCACTGATGATCGCCGCGATCATCAGCTTGCCGTCGCTGTCGCGCACGATGCGCTGGTGGAAGGCGAACTTCAACCGCGACATCTGTTCAATGCGCGTATGTACGATGAAGCTGTCGCCACTGGTTAGCGAGCCCTTGTAGTCGAGCTCGGCGCGCACGACCACGAGATTGATTCCCGCGCGTGTCAGCGCGGCAAAATCCACCCCGTGGCGCTTCAGGAATTCGTGCCGGGCATGCTCGAGATAGTTCTGGTAAACGGCGTTGTTGACGACCCCTTGCATGTCGCATTCATAGTCGCGTACTGCCATGGGCAGCTGGTGTTCATTTTTCACATGCCGTTCCTGTGGATAACTGTGTGCGTAATATTCGCGTAAATTGAATGTCCGCTACGGTCTGCGGCTGATCTTTATTGGGGCGCTCCGGTGTAGCGCAAAAATAAACCTTGTATTTCAGCGACTTGCAAAGGCGCTGCTTGTACCTTAACGAGTTATTCCGCTTTCTTAAACAGTCACTTCACGAGAAGTGCCTATGTGCATAGATTCATTGGAGTTATTGGAAATTGGCATTTTAGACGCTGATCCTTCCTGACGCACCTTCGTTATAGAATCGGCGCCTTTCCTGCCCTTCGAGCCTTCATGTCCAAGCCCTTTGTCGCCCTGCCCCTGCTGGCCAGCCTGCTGTCAGTCGCGGCCTGCAGCACCAGCCCCCCCGCTGCCGACGCCATTGCCGCAGCGCCAGCGCTGCGCACCGGCGAGCTGCGCGACTTCAGCGGCCACTGGGAAAAAAACTACCAGCTCAGCGACGACTTCAACACGCGCTTCAGCCTGTACGCAGCTGACATCCGCCGCCTGCTCGCGCGCTTGAACCAGGGCGATCTGGAAGGACTACCGGCGCTGCGCGGACGCGGCATCAATACTGACGCGATCAGCGGCCTTGCGCGTTTCACCGAGGAGCTGACACGCATGCCGCTGCTTGAAATCGCGCAGGACGACGTAGAGATCGAAATCGAGCGCGAGAATGATTTTACCCTGCGCTGTGCCTACGCAGACCTGCAGTTCGTACGCAGTACCAACACCTTCGGCTCCGACGTATGCGGCTGGACCGACGAACGCCTGCAGTTCCAGATGGCGCTCGGCGGTGGCCTCACGATTTCACACCAGTTCAGCCTGAGTGCCGACGCCTCGCTGCTGAACGTAACGACGACCGTCAGCTCCGACGACATCTCGGTGCCGCTGATCATCAGCAACTATTACCAGCGCTACCTGCCATCGGGCGAAGACTATAACTGCATACTGACGCTGACGCGCAACACAGTGTGCAACCAGCAGGGGACACCGCAGTGAAGCGACTCCTACTCATCGCACTGATCCTGATGCCGCAATTGCTTGCGGCACAGACGCCCGCCGAATATCTCGACGTCAGCATCCGGATTTTTACTGTCTCGGAAGAACCTGCCGCGCCTGACGCGCGAACCGCGACGCCAGTCGCACCGAAGGCAATCCAGGCCACGCCGGAGGTGCGTCTCGCCGAGACTCGCTACCTGCCGATGTTCCTGCGCTATAGGCTCGAGGCATCGGGCCAGTACGGCGCGGTGCGTGTGTTGCCCGAAGCGGACCGCAGCGCACAGCTGCTGATCGAAGGCAGCATTCAACAATCGGACGGCGCCTGGCTCGCGCTCGATCTGAACGCGCGCGACAGCACCGGGCGCATCTGGCTCGACAAGCGGTACGAGGGCGCAGCGCTGCCAAGCGTGACGATTACCGGAGATCCACTCGCAGAAGACGACTTCGCCTGGCTCTTCGCCGACATCATCCGCGATCTCAGCGCCATGCAGGCCACTCTGTCGCCAGCGCAACTTGAGGAAATCCACACGGTGTCACTGCTGCGTTACGGCATCGGCCTCGTGCCTGAATCGTTCCAGGGCTACCTGCAGGAAAATGCCGACGGCACCGTCAGTATCCTGCGTCTGCCCGCAAGCAACGATCCCTTGCTACGCCGTATCGAACAAATTCGCGAGCACGAGTACCTGTTCGTCGACGTCGTCGACGCTGAGTACCAGCGCTTCTATGGAGAGATCAAACCTGTCTACGACATGTGGCGGCGCTTTCAGCGCGAGCAGAGCGACAGTGCCACTGCGTTCCAGACGCGCGAAACCACCACGGACAGCGGCTATGCGCGCGGCAGCTACTACGCGCTGCGCGAAAGCTACGACAACTACCGCTGGGCAAAGGTGAGTGAACTGTACCTCGACGAACTGAAGGAAGGCTTTGCCAACGAAGTGAAACCAACGGAGATCGCGCTCGAGGATTCGTTATACCAACTGAGCGGCACGATGGAGCAGCAGTACCAGGAGTGGCGCAGCATCCTTGCGGAACTGTACGCGCTCGAGACCGAGTAGCCAGCTATTCGGTCGTCAACAAGTCCCAGTGCGCGGCGGCGCGCTCGACGATCAGGTCGACATCCCGCATCAGGAGATACCGTTCTCCGACGAGCGCATTCGCCGCGGCGCGCACAAGCTGCAAATAATCATCCTTGCTCGCATAGCGCTCGGCGATCGACGGACGTGGATCGCCCGCTGCCCTGCGCTGTTCCGCATTTGCCGCGAATGGAATGTACGAACCCGCGAGCGCTACCAGTTCGTCCGGGTTGCCACGCTCCGGATGCATGAAATTCCAGCCCGTGTAAGTTGCCAGCGGTACCGCTAGTTCCGGATGACGGATGCCGGCCGCGTCATTGCCGTCGGCATCGACCTGTGGCACCAGCAAGGGCAAGGGCGCGCCTTCGCCGCCATTGCGCGGCAACAATGGATTCGCCGCGCGCGTGCGCGCCGTGAGTTCGGCAAGCGAGTGCACGCCGGGAATTGCGGGAAAGGTAACCGCGGCCGGCACGACGAGTGATCCATCGTCGATGCGCGGATGCCGACTCGGCGGCGGCGCGGTGCCATCGACGACCCAGTCCTTCATTGCCGTCAGCAGCGAGCGCAGGTGCCACCAGTAGTCGAGCGGATTGGGACGCAGTTGCCCCGTCGTAGCGTCATCCGGCGGGAATGCCGCTGGACCGTGCTGTGCGCTGGCAAGGTAATACAGGCGCACGTTGTCCTGCAGATCGAGATCGGCGCTGGAGTCGGGCTGTACATGCGTCAACGCGGCGACGCGGCCGCCGCCCCAGTACTCCGGGCCGGTATCGGTGTAGAAGATGCCGGGTTGCATGGCACGCGCGCGATCGTTGTCGAGCAAGCCGTCCACCGCGCCGCTGACAGGATCAGGCAGCGCGGCATCGGTGAACGGAAACGCGGTTGCGGTGTACTGCCCTTGCGACACAGGCTCTGCGCCGCGACGATTCAGGTCGATACGCGAGGCGCCGGCGATGTGCGGCATCATGCCGCTGAACACCTGGCGACCGTGCTCGTCTTCGTTGAAGCCGAGGTAAAGGAAGTTGCGCAGGAAGCGGCCGCTCTGCGACAGGCCGAAGGACAGCAGATAGTCGCTGTTGAACGGCGCCGCATCCGAATACCGGATCCAGCTGGCGACATCGCGCACGGCGGCAAGGCCAAGTCCTGCAATCGCACTATTGTCGACGCCCGGCACCGACGGCACGTCGATCCCGATGCCCGCCTCTGTCGGGATGTCATATTCCCAACCCACCCATACGACCGTGTAGCCTTCGCTCAGCAGAAAGCCGTCGCCGAGGGCATTACCCTGGGCCGGCTTGTTGAAATTGAGGCCTGGCTGCGTCCCGCGATTCGGAATGTCGACAAGCGTTACACCGTTGCCACGGGCCATGTCGACCGGCTTCCAGATGACGATGTCGGCGGAGAATTCGACTTCACCAGCGGTATTGCGCGGCGCAAGCTCGAGGTCCGCAATGATCGCGTTGTGCGGATCGGTGGGATCGACGGTGAAGTGCACCGTGCCGGTAACTTGTTCAAAGGCGCCGCGTGTGCCGAAGCCGGCCTGATCACCCAGTAGCGAAGTGTTTAGCACATCCATGCGCACGACATCGGCGTTGGCAGACGGCAGAAGTAATGCAGAAAACAAGGTAATGTACAGGATGCGCGCAGACAGCGCAGGGTACGGACGAAGCATTGCTGTTTCTCCTTGTATACGAAGCCTTATGAGTGGCGGCGCTATACGCGTCTTTCGTAAAGCCCTGAGGCAGCCGCGGTGACTTCCATCTCGATCAAGGCGCCGGGCGACGCGAGTGCGGTGACCCCGAGCAGGCAACCGGTATGCCGGCAGCCCTTTGCGCGTAAACGGTCGACCATGTGATCGTGACTGTCGAGGACCGCTGTCATGTCGGTCGTGTAGATATTGAGACGCACGACATGACTGAAGTCCATGCCGCCCTGCGTGAGGATCGTCTCGATATTGGCGAGGGTACGGTCGATCTGGCCTTTGATGTCGCCGACGTGCAGGCAGTGACCCTGCTCGTCGCTGGCGGTCTGGCCTGCGAGAAAAAAGATGCTATGCGCGCCCGTGACCTTGTTGCCATGCACGAAGCCGAGCGGCTCCTGCCAGGTCCAGGGATTGATGATGTCTCGTTTCCCTTCTGTGGACACGCGCGCTCCAGGAGAAAGTGGTGCCGGCACCAGGAATCGAACCCGGGACCTACTGATTACAAGTCAGTTGCTCTACCAGCTGAGCTATACCGGCATTATCGGCATTACTTGATGTCCCTCTGCGTGCACCTCTCGGTCGCTGCCCTGCTTATACGTGCTGAGCATTGGTGCTGAGTCAGCCATGGTACTCGCTGAGCCCTACCGGGATTTTGATGCGGGGAACATCCGTAAAATGACGAGGCGCGCATGGTATCAACCCGGTCCCGGCCGGGCAATCTTTTGCGCTACACTGCGGGCCGAATCCCCATTGGAGGCGCGCATGGCCGCCACTTTTACTCTGCCCCATAGCCCTGCATGGCCGGATTTGCTGCAAAGCGCCGCCTCCGTCAAGGCCGCGCCACTGCGTTTGAAGGCCCTGTTCGCGCAGGATCCGCAGCGCTTCACCCAATTCAGCTGCGAAGCGGCGGGCATCCTGCTCGATTATTCGAAGAACCTGCTGACCGAGGAAATCCGCGCGCAGTTGCTCGCGCTGGCGCGCGACGCGCATTTACAGGACGCGATCGCGGCGATGTTCCGCGGCGACATCATCAATAACACCGAACAGCGGCAAGTCCTGCACGTGGCCTTGCGCAGTCCGAAGCGCGACACACCCCAGCAGCGGGCCGTGCATGCGACGCTGGACCGCATGGAGGCCTTCGTCAACGAGCTTGCGACTGGCCAGTGGCTCGGATACGACGGGCGGCCGATCACCGACATCGTCAACATCGGCATCGGCGGTTCGGACCTCGGACCGGCGATGGTGTACGAGGCGCTGGCCCCGTTTCATCTCGCGCATATTCGCTGCCACTTCGTATCGAACGTGGATCCCGCGCATGTCGAACAAACGATCATGCCTCTCGACGCTGGCACGACGCTATTCGTCATTGCGTCGAAGACCTTCACGACCCTGGAGACGATGCTCAACGCCAACGCCGCGCGCGCCTGGCTGCTGCAGCGCGGCGCCAGCGAAGCTTCCTTGCGCAAGCATTTCGTGGCTGTCAGCGCGAATGTGGAAAAGGCTGCTGCTTTCGGTATCGAGCAGGACAACATTTTCCCGATGTGGGACTGGGTGGGCGGACGTTATTCGCTGTGGTCTGCGATCGGATTGCCGGTGGCGCTCGGCGTTGGCATGACCCACTTCCGCTCGCTGCTGGAAGGCGCGCACGCGATGGACGAGCATTTCCGCACGGCCCCTTTTGAGCGAAATCTACCGGTGATCATGGCACTGCTGAACCTGTGGTATCTCAACTGCCTCGGCGCGGAAAGCCAGGTTGTTTTACCGTACGCGCAGAACCTGCATCTGTTCCCGGCATTTTTGCAGCAGCTCGACATGGAAAGCCTCGGCAAGTCCGTGGCAGTGGACGGAAGCACCCTGGCTGGCGCGTCCGGCGGTATCGTCTGGGGCAGCGCTGGAACCAACGGACAGCATTCGTTCCATCAACTGCTGCATCAGGGCACGCATCTGATTCCAGCCGACTTCATCGCCGTGGTGCAAAGCGCGACGGGCAACCGCGAGCAGCAGCGCCAGCTGCTGGCCAACTGCTTCGCACAAAGCCAGGCGCTGATGGACGGCAAGACGCTGGAGCAGGCGACAACCGAATTGCGCGCCCAGGGTCTCGATGACGCAGCCATCGCCGCACTCGCGCCGCACAAGGTCGTTCCGGGCAACAGGCCCAGCAACACCTTGCTGCTGCGCAAGCTGACGCCGCAAACGCTCGGCGCGCTGGTTGCGCTGTACGAACACAAGGTTTATGCGCAAAGCATCGTGCTCGGCATCAATGCTTTCGATCAGTGGGGCGTGGAGCTCGGCAAGGCCTTGAGCCACGGCATTTACTCGGCACTGAATGCGCCGAAGGAGTGCGCGGCCTTCGATGCGTCGACGAACGCGTTGATCAACCTCGCGCGCCCTTAGGCTCGGTGCGCAGAGCACGCCCTGGCAGGTCCCAAGGCATGCCCTCACGTCAGCGTGATATTTATTGCCGCGTGAAATAGCCGACCCTGTCGTCGTTGAAACTGCCGACCCAGATATTGGAGCCGAGTTGCAGTGCCGTGCTCACGCCCTGCAGCGCGGCGTTCTGGTCGGCACCGCCGACGCGAGTCGCTTCCAGCGTTTCAGCATCTACTTCCACGACTGACCACCCGGTCTGGCAGGCGGCGCCCTCGCAAGCTTCCGGCGGTACATTCCCGCCTGCGGTCAAC
>JBEGWB010000175.1:0-8562 GCA_041178065.1 Pseudomonadota bacterium
TGAGGACGCCGCGGTAGTACTCGAGAAGCATTCGATCTCGCATCCCGATGACATGCAGCTCTGGTACGACCTGGCGGAAGTGCAAGGCCAGGCAGGCAACATCAGCAAGGTGCACCAGGCGCGCGCCGAGTATTTCATTACGATCGGTGATTTTGCCCGCGCCCGCGAACAGCTGAATTTTGCGCAGGGCCTCGAAAAGGACCAGCTCGCACTCGCGCGCATCCGGCAACGGCTGGATTACATCCGCGAAATCCAGAACAAGTTCTACCGCTGATCAGCCTCGACGGGCGTTGAAGTCCAGCATGCGCTGCAGTGGAATCAGCGCGCGCCGCGCCAGTTCCGGATCGACATGGATTTCATTGCTGCCCGTCAGCAGCGAGAGATAAAGACTCTCCAGCGTATTCATTCCCATCCAGGGGCATTGCGCGCAGCTGCGGCAGGTAGCTCCCTCGCCAGAGGTCGGCGCCATGATGAACTCCTTGTCAGGCGCTTGCTGCTGCAATTTGTAAAAGATGCCATGGTCGGTAGCGACGATGAACTTGCGCTCACTACGCTCCTTTGCCGCCCGAATGATCTGTGTCGTAGAGCCGACGACGTCGGCGAGATCAAGCACGGCGAGCGGCGATTCAGGATGCGCCAGCACTGCTGCATCAGGATGCAGGTGCTTCATGTCGAGCAACGCGCGCGTTTTGAATTCCTCGTGGACGATACATGCGCCATCCCACAACAGAATGTCATCTTCGTTGCCGAGCTTACGCTGGATATAGCGACCGAGATGTTTGTCCGGCGCCCAGATGACTTTCTTACCGGCGCTGATCAGGTGGTCGACGACGTCGACGGCGATTGCCGACGTGACGACCCAGTCCGACAGTGCTTTTACGGCAACCGAAGTGTTTGCGTAGACAACGACTTCGTGACCGGGATTGGCCTGACAAAACGCGGCAAACGCATCGGCGGGACAGCCGATGTCCAGCGAGCAGGTCGCTTCCAGCGTCGGCATTAGCACAGTTTTTTCGGGATTCAGGACTTTTGCGGTCTCGCCCATGAAGCGCACTCCGGCAACCACGAGCGTACTGGCAGTGGTGCGCGTGCCGAAACGCGCCATTTCGAGCGAGTCGGCAACGTAGCCCCCCGTTTCTTCGGCGAGCGCCTGCAAGCGCGCGTCGGTATAGTAGTGGGCAACGAGTACCGCATTCTTCTCGCGCAGCAGTTGCTTGATCTTCTGCACAAGCTCGGCGTTGCGCGCTTCGTTTTCCTCTTCCCGCAGGGGAACACGGTCCAGCCAGGACTTGACGACTGCGCGGTCGGCGGCAAGGTCGCTTGGTGCTGTGCTCGATTCCGGAATGTCGTTCATGGCCAGGTCGGTATGTCCGCCGATCATTGCGAAGTAAAAACACAAATAAAAAAGGCTGCGTATCTGCAGCCTTTTTTATTGTAACCCGCCCCATCGCTGCCGCACTGTCGCTCACGTGCTGGATGGAACCAGTTTGAATTGGTGGGTCGTGATGGATTTGAACCATCGACCAATTGGTTAAAAGCCAACTGCTCTACCGACTGAGCTAACGACCCCTTCGAGAAGGCGCGTATGGTACTTTAACAAGCAAAAAATTCAAGCATTTTGCCGTGCCGACGTGGCCTTTCGGCGACGGGGTACATTTGTGCGAAACCCTGCGGCTTCTTCAGAAATAACGCGTTGGGTCGGGCAGGCCGGCTTCACTGAAACCCTTGCGGCGAAAACGGCAACTATCGCACTTGCCACAGGCTCGACCCTCCGTATCCGCCTGATAACAGGACACGGTCAGGCTGTAGTCGACTCCAAGCGCGCAACCTTTGCGGATGATGTCGGCCTTGCTGATGTCGATCAGCGGCGTAGCAATGTCGAGCTGGTGCCCTTCGACGCCGGCGCGCGTTGCCAGGTTGGCGACGCGCTGAAAGGCTGCGATGAACTCCGGACGGCAATCTGGATAACCAGAGTAATCCAGCGCGTTTACACCGATAAAGATCGCGCTCGCGTCCAGGACTTCGGCCCATGCGAGCGCATACGAAAGAAACACGGTATTGCGCGCCGGAACGTATGTGATCGGAATGCCGCTGCTCTCACTCTCCGGGACAGCAAGCGTCGAATCCGTCAGCGCCGAGCCACCGATGCCGCGCATATCCAGCGGGATGACCTTGTATGCAGCGACGCCAATGTGGCGCGCGACGCGCCCCGCTGCATCGAGTTCACTGCGGTGGCGCTGACCATAATCGAAGCTGAGCGCGTAACACTCAAAGCCCTGCTGGCGCGCAAGCGCGAGGCAAGTAGCCGAATCGAGTCCGCCCGACAGCAGTACCACCGCGCGTTTGTTTGCTGTGGCCACTGTCATCGCCCCGCTGCATCCGCCCACAGGTATTTGTGCAACTGGAGCTGGAAACGCACAGGCAGGCGGTCACGCAAAATCCACTCCGCAAGCTGCGCTGGTTCGAGGCTGGCGTGACTTGGCGAAAACAGGACATCGTCCACTTTATCGGCGAGCTGATATTCACTGAGCTTGGCGCGCGCCCAGGCATAATCCTTTTCATCGCAGATGACGAATTTCACCTGGTCGTGGCGCAACAGGTGAGGAATATTGGTATACAGATTACGCAGCTCTTCGCCGGAACCGGGAGTCTTCAGATCCATGACTTTGACGACGCGCGGATCCACGTCAGCCACATCAATGGCGCCGCTCGTTTCGAGCGACACTTCATAGCCTGCATCACACAGTGCCGACAGCAGCGGCAGGCATGACGGTTGGGCCAGCGGTTCACCGCCAGTAACCGTAACGTATCGCGGCGAGTATGAGGCCACCTCGCGCAGCACCTCCTCTTCGCGGTATAGCACACCGCCGCTAAAGGCATAGGCCGTATCGCAATAGCCGCAGCGCAAAGGACAGCCTGTCAGACGCACGAATACCGTCGGCCGCCCGACAGTACGGGCTTCACCTTGCAGGGAATGGAATATCTCGGTGATGCGGAGGTGGGCGCTCATGCGATTTTGGGAGGCCGGGTCGCAGAACCGGACGCCAACGCGTCCGGTTCTGCGATTGATGAATCAGCGCCTGTCCAGATAGTCCTGTGCAGCGCGGATCTCGGTGACATTCTCAGGATAACGGGTCGCAATATCGCGCCAGGTTTGCTCGGCTTGCGCCCTGTCACCCATCTGCTGGTAGACGACGCCGAGTTTCAGCATCGCACCGGCGGCTTTGGGATCCTGCGGGTACTCGTTGACGAGTCGCATGAAGACATTACGCGCTTCGTCAAAACGCGAAACGAGAATCAGCGCTTCACCCTGCCAGTAATAGGCGTTGGTAAGGAGACGCCCCTGCGGGAAACGATCGATATACGCCTGGAACAGACGGATCGATTCGTCGTACTGGCTTTGCTCCAGAAGCAGGTTTAGCGCGGTGCGATACAGGTCCTGCTCGTTCATTTGCGCAGCGTCGGTTTGCGTTCCAGCCAGTGCGGTATCAGCCACGGGCGGCGCCGTAGCGGCCGGTGCCGCGCCTCCGAGCGGTATAACCGTCGCTGCGGAGGGTGGGCGTACGGCGGGAATGCCGGTAGGCGATTCATTGACGCCAGGAGTCGTAGCGACAGCCCCGCCTGCTGGCGGAAGGGTCGCGGGAGCGGCTCCAGTCGCAGGTGGCAGAACCACGCCAGCGGCAGGCGTCGTTGCACCAGCGGGCAGCACCGGCGTCTGCGCTGCCGCACCACCGCTCAATAGACTGAGTCGGCGGTCGACATCGAGATAGCGATCCTTTTGCTCAGTCTGCAAACGCCGCATCTGGTTGGATTGCTCTTCCACCAGTCCACGCAGTGTTTGCACTTCCTGTTGCAGCGCTTCGAGCTGGGTGTACAGCGACATCACCAGTTCGTTGCTGCCCGCCTGCGGGGCGGCCTGCGAATTCCGGCCGCCTGCTTCGACGACCGACACCTGCGCCGTGGCAGACGCCGACCACATCCCGAGCGCCAGGATCAACGCGTTACGATTCAGCACCATGAAGCCTCCTCAAAAAACCATAAAAAAAGCCGGGCGAACCCGGCTTTATTTTACACTTAAAAGTGTGTGTTACTGGTTCTTCATTTCAACGCGACGGTTCTTGGAGTACGCGGCTTCGGAAGTGCCCGCGTCAACGGGCTGCTCTTCGCCGTAGCTGATGATTTCCAGCTGGTTGGCGGCTACGCCCTGTACCTGCAAGTAACGCTCGACTGCCTGCGAACGACGCTCGCCGAGTGCCAAGTTGTATTCGCGGGTGCCGCGCTCATCTGCATGACCTTCAAGACGTACGCGACGGCTTGGGTTTGCTTTCAGGTCGTTTGCGTGAACAACGAGGGCATCACGTGCTTCGGCGCTCAGGTCGGACTTGTCGAACTCGAAGTAGAACGTGGTGATCGCGCGCAGACGAGCTGCTTCCTGTTCGGCGGCCGACAGGGCACCATTGTCACCTGCGCCGCTGGTGTTCGCACCGCTAGCAGGAGCTGCAGTGGTTGCTGGACCTTCTTCCTCGGTGGACGAGCAAGCTGCCATCGTCACCGACAACAATGCGACCAGGCCAAGTTTGATAACGCTGTTCATCTGCATAAAAACTCCTCGTGTTTTATATGGCTTGGGAAAAAATCTGGCGCATTTTCGCCATTTTTACCCCAAGTGACAAGTTAATTTCATTTTTTTTTGAACTTTCAAGAACTCTTATTGTCTCAGCGCCGTCTCAATCCAGGAATGGGGACCAGGCTGGCTCCCGCACTTCTCCCTGATTGACCGGCAACTGAAATTTCACCCTGCCGTCTATCGATACTGCATTCAGCACGGATCTATCTCCCTCCTTCGACGAATACATGATCATGCTGGCGTTCGGCGCGATCGTCGGTGATTCATCCAGAGGCGTATCGGTGAGAATCCGGATGGTTCCCCGTTCGAGATTCATCACCGATATATGGAAGTCGTCACTCTGGTCATAGCGATGCACGACAACCATGTTCTGGCCATCGGCGAGCATTGTCGCCTTGGAGTTATAAATACCCTCGAAGGTCACGCGCTCGGTCGCGCCGCTATCGAGAAACACCTGGTAAATCTGTGGACGGTTGTTGCCCCCCTGCTCTGAGGTGTAAATCAGCGAGCGACCATCCGGCATCCAGCTCGGTTCCGTATCCACGGCAAAATGCGTGGTCACCTTGCGTAGCGCCTTCGTGCGCAGATCCATCACGTAGATGTCCGGGTTGCCGTCTTTCGACAACACCATCGCCATCTGCGTGCCATCCGGCGACCACTTTGGCGAACTGTTGATGTTCGGGAAATCAGTGATCTGCTCGCGCTGTCCCGTCGCCAGCGTCTGCACATAGATGCGCGGACGCGTCGACTCGAAGCTCGTATAGGCAATCTGGCGACCATCCGGCGACCAGGTCGGCGACATGATGACTTCACTGGATTCCAGCAGCACCTGCGGCCTGCCGCCATCTGCGTCTGACAGGTTCAGCTGGAAGCTTTGCCCTGCACTGCTACGCTGTGAAGTTATGTATAGCAGCTTTGTGGAAAATGCGCCGCGTACACCCGTGATCTGCTCGTAAACTACGTCGCTGATCTGGTGCGCGATGTCGCGCAACTGGCTCTGCGTGCCGCTGATGAGCTCGCCGATCATGCGCGCCTGGCGCGCCACATCGAACAATTCGTACTGCACCTGCATCTGGTCGCTGTTCGGCGACTGCATGATGCGGCCGATCAGCAGGTACTGGGCGCCCAGCAAGGTCCAGTCACGGAAAAACACTTCACTCTGCTGGTGCGGCAGGCTGAGCATGTTCTGCTCTGCGATCGGGGCGAAGATGCCGCTGTTGCGCAAGTCGCTATTGACGATATCGGTAATGGACTCGGGCAATACGCCCACGCCGGCCCACTCAAAGGGAACGATGGCGATGGACACCGGATCGTCGACGCCTTGCGTAATCCTGATGCTCAATACCTGCTGCGCGTGAAGCATCGGCGCCACCAGTAACAGCAACAACACGATACCGCGCTGAATTGATTTCATCATCGCAACAAATCCTCCGGACTGAATACTAGATTGAATACTCTGAAATAACGCTCGAAGACAGCAGGAGGCATCTCCTGCAGTTCGGAAAAGGTGCCGACGCGGTCGACCGCGGCCAGCACAGAGCTATCGAAAGCGGGGCTTCCGCTGGATTGAACAATGGTCTTGTCGATGACCTCGCCAGTGGGCGTGAGCCGCAACTCGACGACAGCCATCATTTCGTTCGTGGCACTGGGCGGCCTGACCCAGCTGCGTTGCACGAGCTCGGTGATGATCTGTACGTACTGGGCCACCATCTGCTGTTCCACGCTCAGCTGCTGGGCAGTGGCGGCGCTGGCGGCAGCCGCGCGGGCCGTTTCGGCGGCTTGCTGTTGCTGCGCCAGCTCGCGTTGCCGCGCGGCGTCGGCCTGGCGCTCGCGCTCGGCATCGGCCTGGCGCTGACGTTCTTGCTCGGCTTCGCGCTTGCGGTTTTCTTCCGCGACCCGCTGCCGTTCGGCTTCCGCTTCGCGCTGACGCTGGGCATCGGCTTGACGCTGACGCTGGGCCTCGGCTTCGCGTTGCTGCGCGGCCTCTGCCTGCTGTTGGCGCTCAGCCGCCTGCCGCTGCTGCCGGCGATTTGCTTCTTCATTCTGCTGCTGCGTTTGCAGGCGCTCAATGCGACGCAACTGTTGCGGGCTCTGCTTGACCGCCGAGGCGACAACGAAGGCCGCAGGCTCGATCGTCACCATTTCGCGTGGTTCGAAGCTATTCGGCAGGATGAAGTACAGCAGGATTCCATGCAGCAGCAAAGTTGCCACGACCCCAGGCGGATATCCGTCAAACTTCAGTAGCCAGGAGATGAACATCGCCAGAACCTCAGAGTTCCAGGCCGGGAGGTTGGGTAATCAGGCGTGGCTCGGTCGCGCCGGCTTCCTGCAGCGTTGACAGGAGTTTGACGACGACGCCGTATTCGATCGACGCGTCTGCATTCACGAAGACTGGAACCCGCGGATTGGCGCCCATGATTTTGGCCACTTGCTCGCCGACCGTTTCGACCGGAACCGGTGAAGGATTCTCAGCCGGCTCTTCGCCCAGATTGATGAAATACTGGCCTTCCGCATCGATAGTGATTTCGAGCGTGACCTCCGGCTCTTCGATGGTTTCCGAGTCCGCCTGCGGCAGTTCAACCTTGACCCCCTGGGTAATCAGCGGCGTCGTCACCATGAACACGATCAACAACACCAGCATGACGTCGATCAGGGGCACGACGTTGATCTCAGCCATTGGCTTGCGGCGTGTTTGCTGGGAACGCACGTCCATTAGTTGGTCTCCGCGCGCTTGCTGTGTGCCTGGCGGTGCAGGATGCTCGAGAACTCATCCTGGAAGGTGTGATAGCTGTGAATGATCGAATCGACCTGCGACGAGTAGCGGTTGTAGGCCAGTACCGCGGGGATGGCGGCGAACAAACCCATCGCGGTGGCGACCAGCGCTTCGGCAATACCCGGCGCGACGACCTGCAAGCTGGCCTGGCTCTGGTTGGCGAGACCGATGAACGAATCCATGATGCCCCATACCGTACCGAACAAACCGACGTAAGGTGACACCGATGCCACCGTTGCCAGCATCGCCAGATGTTTTTCCAGGACCTTCTCCTCGCGCGACATCGCCACGCGCATCGCGCGCGCGGCACCTTCCATGACAGCATCGGACTCGATGCCCGGCTGTTGGCGCAAGCGGGTGAATTCCTTGAAGCCGGAGCGGAATAGATTTTCCATGCCGATCATCGCGGTGTTTCCCTTCTGTTTGGTCGAGCCTTCGCGGAACAGCTGGCTGAGGTCGATACCCGACCAGAAGCGACGCTCGAAGCCGGTAAGCTCGTTCAGGGCATCGCTGATGACGAGCCATTTCTGGACGATGATGACCCAGGAGAAGATGGACAGCAGAAGCAGTGCCAGCATGACCAGTTGAACCGGGATCGTGGCACCGACGATCAGGCTCCAGATGTTCATTTCTTGATTCATTTAATTCCTCAGTCCTTTCGACGCGCTTTTTATACGATAAATGCTGAACCTTAGCTGAACATATGCAGCCAAGTCATTAATTTTCAAACAAATCCTTGTCTTTGCCCGCTACTGGTTTGAGACCAAAATGCCGGTATGCGTACTGGGTCACGATCCTGCCGCGAGGGGTCCGCTGGATGAACCCCTGCTGGATCAGGTAGGGCTCCAGCACATCCTCGACCGTACCGCGTTCTTCGCTGATCGCCGCGGCGATGCTTTCGGCGCCTACCGGGCCGCCGTCGAACTTCTCGATGATGGTCATCAGCAGGCGCCGATCGAGGTGATCGAAGCCATGCTTGTCGACGCTGAGCATGTCGAGCGCTTCGCCAGCGATGACTTCGTTGATTACACCGTTGCCCTTCACTTCGCTATAGTCACGCACGCGGCGCAACAGGCGATTGGCGATACGCGGTGTGCCGCGCGCGCGTCGCGCAATTTCACGGGCTCCATCGGCGTCACAGGACAGATTCAGTATCGTAGCC
>JBEGWB010000176.1:0-7061 GCA_041178065.1 Pseudomonadota bacterium
GCGTCCTGCACGAGTTGCGAGGGCGAATAGAAACCAAGCGGCTGGCTGTTCAGCAGGCCAGCGCAGAAGGCGGCGGGCTCGTGGCATTTGAGCCAGGAAGATACATAGACGAGCAAGGCGAAACTCGCCGCATGACTTTCGGGGAAGCCGTATTCGCCGAAGCCTCGCGCCATCTGGTAGATCTGTTCGGCGAAAGCATCCTCGTAACCGCGCGCGCGCATGCCATCGAGCAGACGTTCGCGGAAGGGTTCGAGTCCACCCTTGCGTTGCCACGCGGCCATCGCGCGGCGCAGCTGGTCGGCTTCGCCGGGCGTGAAGCCGGCGGCATCGATTGCGATCTGCATCACCTGTTCCTGGAAGATCGTGACGCCGAGCGTGCGTTCGAGCACATGCTTTATCTGCGGCGATGGGTAGGTCACTGCTTCCTCGCCAGCGCGACGCCTGAGATAGGGATGCACCATGCCGCCGGTGATCGGGCCGGGGCGCACGATGGCGACCTGCACGACGAGGTCGTAATACGTACGCGGCCGCAGCCGCGGCAGCATCGACATTTGCGCACGCGATTCCACCTGGAATACGCCGACACTGTCGGCCTTGCATAGCATGTCATAGACCTTCGGGTCTTCGGCTGGAATGTCTTCCATGCGTAGCGCAGTGCCGCGATATGCGTTGATGAGGTCGAGCGTGCGGCGGATGCAGGTGAGCATGCCGAGCGCGAGCACGTCGACTTTCAGCAGGCCCAGGGCGTCGAGATCGTCCTTGTCCCACTGGATGACGGTGCGGTCCTGCATCGCTGCATTCTCGACGGGCACGAGACGTGTCAGCTTGCGGTTATCGATGACGAAGCCGCCGACGTGCTGCGACAGGTGCCGCGGAAAACCAATGATCGTGTTTACCAGCATTTGCAGCCGGGCAACGACAGGGTTCTGCGGATCGAAGCCTGCTTCGACGAGACGCTTGCGGCGATCGGCGCTGCTGTCGTCCCACCAGGCAAGCGTGCTTGTCAGCCTGTCGACCTGGTCGAGCGAAAACCCCAGCGCCTTGCCAACATCGCGCAGCGCGCTTTTGGGCCGATAGCGGATCACCGTGGCGGCAATCGCCGTGCGCTCGCGCCCATAGCGCGTGTAGATGTACTGCATGACTTCCTCGCGCCGCTGGTGTTCGAAGTCGACGTCGATGTCGGGTGGCTCGTGCCGCTCCTTCGAGATAAAGCGCTCGAACAGCATCTGCATGCGCGCGGGATCGACTTCGGTGATGTGGAGGCAGTAGCACACGGCGGAGTTCGCGGCCGAGCCGCGGCCCTGGCAGAGAATGTGCTGTTCGCGCGCGAAACACACGATGTCGTGGATCGTCAGGAAGAAGGATTCGTAGCGTAGCTCGCCGATCAGCGCGAGTTCCTTTTCGATGAGCTTTTTGACTTTCGCGGGCAGGCCTTGCGGATAGCGCTCGGCGGCGCCGGCGTAGGTGAGAGCGCGCAGGTGTGTCGCCGGGCTTTCGCCCTGCGGCACGAGTTCGTGCGGATATTCATAGCTAATCTCGTCGAGCGAGAACACACAACGCCCGGCGATGTTCAGTGTTTCGAACAGCAGCGCGGGCGGATAAAGGTTGACCAGTCGGTTGAGTGTACGCAGGTGGCGCTCGGCGTTGGGATACAGGGCGGAACCGGCGTTGGCGACGGGCAGGCCGAGCCGGATTGCCGTCAGCACATCCTGCGTGGTCTTGCGGCGGCGGATGTGCATGTGCACGTCGCCGGCGGCGACAAGCGGCAGTTCGGCTGCTGCACTGATCTGCATCAGTTGCCTGAGTTGCTGCGCATCGTCGGGGCCGCGCAGCAGCTCCACGGCGATCCAGGCGCGGTCGGGGAACTTACTGGCAATCCATTGCGCCTCCTCGATGTCCGGCACCGTGGCGGGCAGCCACAGCGCAAGACAGTCGTCGAGACCGCCCTGTAAATCCTTGCGCCGCAGCTGGTATTCGCCCTTGCGCGCGCGGCGGCGCGCCAGCGTGATCAATTCGCAGAGATTGCCGTAACCATTGATATTCTCGGCGAGCAATACCAGGCGCAGTCCATCGTCGAGTTTGAATTCGCTGCCGATGATGAGTTTGAGTCCGGTCTCCTTCGCCGCGACATGCGCGCGCACGACGCCAGCGACGGAGCATTCGTCGGTAATGGCGAGCGCGGAGTAACCCAGCTTCGACGCTTGCGTGACGAGTTCTTCAGCGTGCGAGGCGCCGCGGAGGAAGGTGAAATTGGAGAGGCAGTGGAGCTCTGCGTAGGAAGGCAGCATGTTGGTCTGGGGTGTTCATGAAGCCCGTTGTCATGACTGCATCCTGCAATGGATACCCGCCTGCGCGGGAATGACGAATGACGAGTAGAAATAGCAAATAGCGAATAACAAATAGCGAAAAGAAAAGTCAGCTGGTTCCTAGCTAAAGATGCCGTGCAGATACCAGTCCTTGCTGCGGCGGTGTTCGCGGTAGATCCAGAAAGTTTCGCCCTTGCCGTTGCGCGCGACGTAGTAGTCGCGGCGCGCGCTCTGGCCGTCCCACCAGCCGGATTCAATGCGTTCCGGGCCGGCGAGCATGCGCAGGCGCCCCTGGCACAAGGGCGTGCCCTCGTCGTGGAGTAGCGTGCGCGGCGTGCGCAGGAGCCATAGCGGACGCGGCGGGAGGGGCGGCGCAACCGGTGTCGGCACGGCAGTTGCCACAGCGCAATTGCGCCCGGCACTTCCCTGGCCCTTGCCGCCCTTGCGCGAAATCGCATTCTGAACGCTGCTCCCCAGCGGTTTGACGCTGGCGGCATCGCTTTGCTTCCAGGCCTGCTCGGGGCGGTGATCGTCGACCGCGCGCAGGCGGTAGACCCTGGCCTTGCCAAGGCGCGTCGCCAGCTTGTCGATGAGATGGCCCCAGCCGATTGCGCGCGTGCGCGGATCCGGGATGAAGCTGCGGTTGCTCTCTTCGAATGCCAGCAGCTCGCTGGCTGTGATGCCAATGCCGAGCACAGGACCTTGCAGCGCCGCCTGCGCAAGCTTTTCGCGCGCGAGGGCAAGGAAGCGTTCCATGCTGCGTTCGGGTGCGGAGAGGCGTATGTCGATGCGCGACACTTTGTGGCTCATGTGCTCGAGCACGATTTGCCAGTGCTGCACGCCGGCGCCGCGGCCGCGCAGGAAGCCTTCGAATTCGCGTAGCAGGCGTTTGAGCGGGAACTGCAGCATCAGCGCGTCGTTGACCTCGAAGCCGAACTCGATGCGGTTGCTGAAAGTGTCGGGCACGGTGAACCATTCGCGTGGATCCGCCGTTGTGCCGAGCATGCGGTCGAGGTCGAGCCGGCGCTGCGCGCCGAAGCGCTGGATGAAGCCGTCGCGCGGCAGCTTGACGCAATCCTCGATGCGGCGGATGCCGAGCGCATGCAGTTTTTGCAGTTCGTCGGCGGGCCAGTCGAGCAGCGACAGTGGCAGCGGGGCAAGACGTTCGGGCAGGGCGGCAAGCTCGCGGCACATGCGCACGCGCAGGCCCTGATGACGTGCCCTGGCGAGCAGCCATGCGGCGATCGGGGTAGGCGCAACGCCAGGTTGTGCGTGGTAGCCGAGCTCCTTGATGCCCTGGCCGAGACGGATCAGCAGTCGGCTGAGGCCGCCATGCATCTGCAATACGGTGCCGACGTCGAGCAGCAAGCCTTCGCCGTGTTTCACGACGAGGCCTGGCGTGAACTGCGAGGCCCAGCAGCCGAGGTTGTGCAGCGCTTGCAGCTCGGCGCTCAGGTCGCGCGGCAAGACGACGAGATCGCCGGTCAGCGCACGCGCCGCGGCGAGCGGCATGCCGGGATTTACGCCGCTGTCGAGCGCAGCGTTATTCGCGCAGCGCACGAGAGGGCGCAGCGCCGGGCCGTCGGCGACGACGCAGGCACGCTGCGTTTCGCAGGCGCGTTGCGCGAGCTGCAGCGAGAGGTCAGGTAGATAAAGGGCGATCCACAACATAGAACACTCCGGCTAATTCACCAGGCCGCGTCTCATACCAGCGACAGCTGGACGGTGACGCAGCGCCCAGGCTCCGCCGAACCTTGCCCGACCTGCGCCAGAGGCTGCGGCGTGGTGAGCGGTGTCGCCTTTTTCATCATTGCCTCAGCCGGCGCAGCGGGCGGCATCGCTACAGGGGAAACAGCGGTAGGTGAAGTGGCTGCTGGGGCGACAACAGCTGCAGTAGCAACAGGGGAAGCAACAACATCTGAAGCGGCAGGTGAAGCAACAACAGCTGAAGCAACCGAATCACCAACAGTTGAGGCTGCAACAGGTGCGACAGAGGCAAGCGCTGCAACATGCCCATTCCATTGTGCGGGGAAAGGCTGCAAGGCGATGGTTTTCGCGGCGGCGAGGCCACGGGATTTGACGATGTGGAGATGCAAGCCCCCCGCCTGCGCCGCAAGCCGGAGACGCAGCGGAGCAGGTGAGGGACTTGTCTCAGCAGCAACTGGACGATAGAGAAAGCACAGCGCATTGCCGCTGCCAGCGGCGAGATGCAGGCGCTGTAGCGCGCGGTGGTTCAGCGCGCGGCCCGTGTTCTGGCTCCACACGAGTACGGCGCCGCATTCGCCAGAGCGCAGGATTTGTTCGGCGGCCCACAACAGGTCAGTACCCTCGGCATCGACGAGCAGTAAACGCTCGAGCGCGATGCCCGCCGCTTCCCAGGCACGCGCTTGCGGCAGGAATGGCGCACCGAGCAAGGCGATGCCTTTGCCTCCTTCACTGATAGTGCGCAGTGCCGGCATGACCAGTGAAAGCTCGCCCGCGCCGGTGACAGCGACCAGCAGCTCGGTCAGTGCACCGGCCGGCCAGCCGGAGTCGGGAAGGGCGCGATCGAGCGCGGGCCATGCGGTGGCGATGCCCGGGCGGGCATCGAGTCCGCCGGCGCCTTGCGTGGCACGCCAGATCGCGGGGTGACTGAGGACGCTTTCGAGGCCACGGCGCCGCGCGGTGCCATCAGGCGCAGCCTGGAAAAAGTTTTTATCAGAAGCCGCCTGCAGTGCGTGTGAGTCAACTCGCAACATATTCATTGCATCACCTTCATAACATCACCTTCAAAGATCACTCTCATGGCATCTCCGCGTATCAGCGCCGGTAGGACCTGAAACTGCCGGTCACGACCCCGAGGATTTCGAGGGGGTCGGGCCTAAGCACGGGATAAGCCTTGTTCTCGGGTTTGAGGACATAACGCTCGCGCTCCTTCGCCAGCGTCTTGATCGTCAGTTCGTTGCCGACGAAGGCGACGACGATGTCGCCGGGATTCGCATGCTGCGTGCGTTCGCAGATGGCGGTGTCGCCGTCCAGCAGGCCGGCATCCATCATCGAGTCGCCCCTGATCGGCACGAAGAAAGTCTTCGACGGGGTCCGGACGAGCATCGAATCCAGGCTGACCATGTCGGCCGAGCTGTCGGGCGCTGCTTCCGGCATGCCGGCGCGGACGAAGGCCAGCGAGCGGGGCCGTTCGAAGAAGCGGGTAGTCGGCGTCAGGCGTTTGTCGGGTGTGCGTTGCAGGTAGCCGGCCTCTTCCAGCCGGGCCACCAGCATTGCCGCCGCATTCTTGGCCTTGAAGCCCAGCAGCGCGCTGATCGCCGCATAGGACGGAATAAGCCGATGCTGGGCGTAATAGTCCTGCAGGACGGAGAGATGGTCGGGATCGTGGTTAGGGCGTGCCATGGACAGGATATTAGTGGACGAACGTACACTAATCAAGTGCCCGGATATAAGGGGGACTTTTAGGCCCTCTGGCACCGGCCTTTCTTACATGGGAAGGGGCTCTGACCCCAATTAACTCCCCCTTAAATATCCGAGGTGCAGTTCGGGCAGCGCGAGGCCTTCAGCGGAATCGTCGAAATACAGCGCGGGCATTCCTTCGTCGTCGGCGATGCTGGCGCCTGGGTTGGCGCGGACTTCGCCTTCAGCCGATTGATCTGCTTGACGACCATGAAGATCACGAACGCGACGATGAGGAAGTCGAGCACGGTCGTCACGAAGGCGCCGAGATTCAGTGCCACGGCGGGCTTGTCATCGATGGCTGGGCGCAGCACCCAGGTCAGGCCTTCGAATTGTCCGCTGCCCAGCAGGATGCTGATCGGCGGCATGATGACGTCGTTGACCAGCGAGGTCGCGATCTTGCCGAAGGCGGCGCCGATGATGACACCGACCGCCATGTCGATGACGTTGCCGCGCATCGCGAATTGCTTGAACTCACTCATCATCGCTTTCATTCGTAGCTCCTGGCCTGGTGATGGATTGCGCCTGATGGTACAGGGCGAGCGAGCGGAACAAAAAGGGCCGGGGATTTAGGCCGGCCCTGAAGAGGATCCCTGGGGATCGAGGGGAATAAAGCGGTTTGCTACGGGGCAATCACCGGGCCGCGGGGGCCTGTTGCCTGACGCAGGCCTGAACGGCGCGGCGCAGGGTCAATTGCGCGGCGTTCTGCGCGGTGACTTCAGCCGCCGTGACGAATCCATTTGCGTCCGCGTCGAGGCGATCGAAGCGCTGGAGTACGCGCGCCTCGAGCTGGGCGCTGACTTCGGCAAGGCTGAGGCTGCGGTCGTTATCGGTATCGGCGGTGTCGAAGCCGTCTTCGCTCGGGCGCTCGCGTGGTGCGTAGTCGGCGACGGTTTTGGGGACACAGGCGGTGAGCGCGGCCTGGTCGAGCAGAGGACGCTCCGGGCGGGCCGGACGCTCAGCATTGCCGGGACCGCCGCGACCGCGCGGACCGCGCGCCTCGTGTTCGCTGCGCGAGATCTGGCCGTTGTCATCCGTGTCGCGGCGTTCGAAAAGTACATCGATATGTTGCAACTGCGCGTCGGTAAACTCGGCTTCGCTGACCTCGCCGTCGGCATTGGTATCGTTATGCTCGATGAAGTTTTCGGCGCGTGCGCCGCGCTCGTCGTGGCCTTGACGTATGCCACGCACCGGACCGCCGGGACCGCGCATCTGGCCCATGGGTGCAGCCGGACGTGCGCCGTCGAGTCCGGGACTACGGCTTCGTTCCTGCGCGAAACTTGCGGTGGACAGCATGGTGCCGAGCACTGC
>JBEGWB010000177.1:0-52782 GCA_041178065.1 Pseudomonadota bacterium
GGCAGCGTTGCCCGGCGCGGCCGAGTTTGCTGGAGGTAAGAAGGTCGATCGCGGCGCTGTTCGTTACGAAGCTGATGTTCGGGTGTTTCGACACGCGCGTGGCGAGTGTTTCGAACACGGCCTTGCCCGTCGCGTCGGCGGCATGAATGACGCGGCGGTGACTGTGTCCGCCTTCCTTCGACAAATGATATTGCCCGGCGACCGACCTGGCGTCCGGGCTATCGTCACGGCTGAAAGCAAGGCCTTGCTGGACGAGCCACTCGATGGATTCGCGCGCGCGTCCAACGGTGTACTCGACAATGTCCCGGTGGCAGAGACCCGCGCCGGCGACGAGTGTATCGTCGACATGCGACTGCAGGCTATCGTGACTGTCCAGGACGGCAGCGATGCCGCCTTGTGCCCAATAAGTGGAGCCGAGTTTGAGAGAGCTCTTCGAGAGGATAGTGACGTGTGCGCGATCGGCGATGCGCAACGCGAGCGTCAGGCCGGCGGCGCCGCCGCCGATGATGAGTACATCAGTCTGGATAAAGCGAGAACTGGGGTCAGAAGGCATTTGAACATTCTACCTTACTGGTTCGTGAAGGGTAGGCTTCGGCTACAATCGCGGAAACTTTCTTGCATGGTTACTGTCTACCCCGGCTGGCATTGGGCCGGTCGGAAGAACTTGCAGGAAGCAGGTCCCGGAGCAGTAGTAATTTGGAGCCAGTCTTTTGGCAAAAGCGGGTAATCAAGACACCGACGAACAACTGGTGGAGCGGGTATTCAAGGGCGACAAGCACGCCTTTGACTTGTTGGTATTACGTTATCAGCACAAGCTGCTGAGCCTTATTGGCCGGTATATCCGCGATCCTCACGAAGCCGAGGATGTGGCGCAGGAGGCTTTCATCAAGGCCTACCGGGCGCTGAAAAACTTCCGTGGCGATAGCGCCTTCTACACCTGGCTGTTCCGCATCGCGACCAACACCGCCCTCAACCACATGGTTTCGAAAGGCCGGCGGCCGCCGGCTACGGATATAGATGTAGACGATGCCGAACAGGTCGAAACCCAGGCGGCGCTGGCCGACATCGACAGTCCAGAAGCCTTCCACGGCCGGGACGAGCTAAAAAAGGCGATCGACCGGGCAATCGAAGAACTTCCGGACGACCTGCGCACAGCCTTTTGTTTGCGGGAATTCAGCGGGTTGAGTTACGAGGAAATCACCGAGATCATGGATTGCCCGGTCGGCACCGTGCGCTCGAGAATCTTCCGGGCGCGCGAAACAATCGACAATAAAATCAGGCATCTGCTGGAGGCCTGACGAGGAGAAAAATGCATTCTCCTTCAAGAAATTATGGATGATTTGGGAATTTTTTCAGGACGCCGTTGTCTAGAGGGGAAGCGCGTATAAAAGAAGCGTCGCGTCCCTCCCACGGGAGCTCGCGGTGGATCGATACGGATAGGATTTCGATAGGCGTCAGCAGGTGGATTCCGACATGGAGTTCCGGCAAGAGATTCGAGAAAAGTTACTACATAAGCTCCAACAAGTGACAACACAAGCTCCAACAAAAGTTTAAACAAGAGCCCCGACAAAATGTCCGACACCAGAATGAACGAAGCCCTCTCCGCGCTGATGGATGGCGAGGTCGACGAACTGGAACTGCGGCGTGTTCTGCGCGAGATGCCGCAGAAACCCGACCTGTATGCCGCCTGGAATCGCTATCACGTGGTGCGCGCGAGCATTCAGCAGGAAGTGCACCGCAATCCTTCAGTGGACTTGCTGCAGGGTGTGCGTGCGCGCCTTGCTGCCGACCAGGAGTTCGGCCAGCAGGATGAATTCGGCAAATGGGCTGCCGTGAAACGCTCCCGTGCGGCACGCTACCTGGGCCAGGGTGCCATTGCCGCATCCTTTGCTGTGGCTGCCCTGATGGGGGTGTCCGTAATGCAGACGGCCGATGTGGCTGTACCTGCGCAGACCGTAGCTGATTCCGGAGCCAATGCGCCAGCCCTGAATGGCGAGTTCGCTGGTGAGCAGATATCCACCACCGTGGCCTTCGACGCAGAAGCCTACAGCCGCCTGCAACAGGCGGTCTACCGCGAGTTCTCCGAGTTCCCCAAGCTCAAGCCAGTCGATCTGGATACACAGATTTCTGGCGAAACGACGCCCGCTGAATAAACCCGGGCGTTTTCCTGTCCGCGCCGTTTCCCTCCCTGCTATGATTGACTGAGTCCGCTTCCTGCGGTGCATTCCTTGCATAGTAATGCATAGTAATGCATTGCAAGGTTCCCTGTTCCGGAGTTCTGTCATGAAAATCCAGTTGCTCAAGAAGTCGCTGTCCTTCGTCGCGTTGCTCGCCTTTACGCGTCATGCCATTGCGCAGGACCTGCCCGACTTTACCGCCCTCGTCGAAAAAAATGCGCCCGCCATCGTCAAGGTCGGCACTACGCGTACGAGCGAGGAGATGGATCCTGCGATCCGCGAGAAGCTGGAAGAGTTGCAGCGATACTTCTACGGCGACAGAGCCCCAGAACTCGAATTAATGCCGCAGCCGGAGGAGCAGGAGCGCGGTGCAACGGGCTCGGGCTTCATCATTGACAGCAGCGGTTACATCGTGACAAACCATCATGTGGTCGACGGCGCCGATGACATTACGGTCACCCTGTACGACCAGCGCGAATTAAGAGCAAAAGTCGTCGGCACCGACGAGAGTTCGGACCTCGCCCTCCTGAAAGTGGAAAGCCAGAATTTGCCTGTCGTCGAGCTCGGCGATTCAAGCAAGTTGAAAGTCGGCGAGTGGGTGCTGGCGATGGGCTCGCCCTTCGGCCTGCAGTTTTCTGTCGCCGCGGGCATCATCAGTTATATGGGGCGCGCGCTTCCAAGCGAGAGCACGAGCTATGTGTCCTACATCCAGACCGATGTCGCAATCAATCCGGGTCACTCCGGTGGGCCCTTGTTCAATCTGGCTGGCGAAGTGATTGGAATCAATTCGCAGATATTCACGAACTCAGGCGGATCGATCGGACTGTCGTTCGCAATTCCGGTCGATGTCGCAAAAAATGTCGTGGCACAACTGCGCACGAATGGCAGCGTTAGCCGTGGCTATATCGGCATCGGATATGAAGATGTCAGCCAGGCCCTGGCCGAGGCTTTCAACCTTGAGACGCCGCATGGCGCGCTCGTGAACCGTGTCGTGCCGGGCGGCGCCGCGGATACAGCCGGCATTGAAGTCGGTGACATCGTTGTTGCCGTCAACGGCAACCAGATTCGGACTGGCCCCGACTTGCCATATTTCGTGGGACTGCTATTGCCCGGCGCAGTCGTCGAGGTTGAGATCATCCGCGGAGGCCAAAGCCAGAACTTGCAAATGACCCTGGGTAGCCGCGACCTCCCTGTCGACCTTGGCGCTGCAACCCCGGCCCCGCAGGCCAACACGCTGGGCCTGGTTGTCTCCGCACTCGACGAGGATCTAAGGCGTCAGCTCGTCATAAATCATGGTGTGCTCGTGGAAGAAGTTGAGGGTGCCGCCGAGGAAGCGGGGCTCCTGCCGGGGGACATCATCATCACCTTGAACAATGTCGAAATCGATTCGCAGGATGATCTGCTTCGCGTGGCTGCCGCGCTTCCGGTCGACCGCCCGGTCCCGGTGCTGGTCGCACGCGGCGAGGGCAGGTCCTTCTTCACTATCAGATTGAGCGAGTGAGATAACGCAACAATCTGATTTTGTTTGAGAAACGCAGGGAAATCCGGCGTGACTGACGGGCCTTGTTTGCGGTACACTTGCGCGCTTTTTTAACCCGCCCGAGTACCCGCTGTCAGTGACCGATCTCAGCCATATCCGTAATTTTTCCATCATCGCCCACATCGACCACGGTAAATCCACGCTGGCCGACCGCTTCATCCAGATCTGTGGCGGCCTGACCGACCGTGAGATGTCCGCGCAGGTGCTGGATTCGATGGATCTCGAGCGCGAGCGCGGGATCACCATCAAGGCCCACTCCGTCACGCTGGACTACAAGGCGCAGGACGGCCGTACCTACCAGCTCAACTTCATCGACACGCCGGGCCACGTTGACTTCAGCTACGAAGTCTCGCGTTCGCTCGCCGCCTGTGAAGGCGCACTGCTGATTGTCGATGCCGCGCAGGGTGTCGAGGCCCAGTCTGTCGCCAACTGTTATACGGCAATCGAGCAGGGGCTCGAGGTGATTCCCATCCTCAACAAGATGGACCTGCCGCAGGCCGAGCCAGAACGCGTCAAGAAGGAGATCGAGGAGATCATTGGAATCGATGCGACCGACGCGGTGGAAACCAGCGCGAAGAGCGGCATGGGCGTCACTGATGTACTGGAAGTGCTGATCCGTGACATTCCGCCGCCGACCGGCGACATTGACGCACACCTGCAGGCACTGATCATTGATTCGTGGTTCGACAACTACCTGGGCGTCGTATCGCTCGTGCGCGTACGGCAGGGTTCGATACGCAAGGGCGACAAGATCATCGCGCTGTCGACCGGGCGTGTGCATACGGTCGACAACGTCGGCATCTTCACACCCAAGCGCACGCCGCGCGATGAATTGAAGGCAGGCGAGGTTGGTTTCATTGAAGCCGGTATCAAGGAAATTCTCGGTGCACCAGTCGGGGATACGATTACGCACGCGAAGACCCCGGACGTCGCCGCACTGCCAGGTTTCAAAAAAGTTCAGGCGCAGGTATACGCTGGCGTGTTTCCGGTTTCGGCCGACGATTACGACGCCTTCCGCGACGCGCTTGAAAAGCTCAAACTCAATGACGCCGCGCTGATTTACGAACCCGAAAGCTCCGACGCACTCGGCATTGGGTTCCGTTGCGGCTTTCTCGGCATGCTGCACATGGAGATCGTGCAGGAGCGTCTGGAGCGCGAATACAATCTCGACCTGATTACATCCGCGCCGACTGTCGTCTTCGAAGTCGTCACGCGTGGCGGCGAAGTACTGAAAGTGGAAAGTCCTTCGCGTTTGCCGCCGATGGGCAACATTGAGGAAATGCGCGAGCCGATCGTCGAAGCCAACATCCTTGTGCCCCAGGAATTCGTTGGAAACGTGCTTACGCTGTGCATCGAGAAGCGCGGTGTGCAGAAGGACATGCAGTTCGTCGGTAATCAGGTCGCAATTCGCTACGAGTTGCCGATGAACGAAGTCGTGCTCGATTTCTTCGACAGGCTCAAGTCATGTAGTCGTGGGTACGCATCGCTCGACTACCACTTCGTGCGCTTCCAGGCGGCGAACCTAGTGCGCCTCGACGTCCTGATCAACGGTGACCCGGTCGATGCGCTTGCCTTGATCGTACATCGCGACCAGGCGCAGTCGAAAGGCCGCTTGCTGACGGAAAAGATGCAGGAACTGATTCCTCGGCAGATGTTCGATGTCGCGATCCAGGCTGCTATTGGCGGCCAGATCGTGTCCCGCAGTACGGTCAAGGCCCTGCGCAAAAACGTCATAGCCAAATGTTACGGTGGCGACGTCAGCCGCAAGCGCAAACTGCTCGAGAAGCAGAAGGCCGGCAAGAAGCGCATGAAGCAGGTCGGCAGCGTGGAAGTGCCGCAGGAAGCCTTCCTCGCCATTCTGCGCGTGGATAAATAGCATGGTTCCGGGAATAAGGACCTTCATCGCGCGTCCAATCCACAGACTTCAGACACTTTATTGCCTTCAACTCTCGCAACGGCTCGCAGTATGAATATCGACTTTTCCCTGGTGTTGCTCGTCCTTTCCGCGCTGACCGGTGTAATCTGGTTATTTGATGCAGTGTTTCTTGCCGGCAAGCGTCGGCAGCAAGTAGCTGCCTTTCTTGCCGGCAGGCATGTCAGCACCGACGAGTTCGAGGTATTTGTCGACAGCCTTGACGATGACAACCGACCGTCAAAAACAAACGCTGCGAACCCCGCTGCCCCGGATGCGCAGAAACCCGACGTCGTGAAGCAAAAGGTCATGGAGCAGGCCCTCGTGCTGCACCGTGAGTCCGTGCCGGTCGAGTATGCGAAATCGTTCTTCCCGATCCTGTTCGCGGTGCTGCTGTTGCGCTCCTTCCTGTTCGAACCCTTCCAGATTCCGACGGGCTCGATGATCCCCACGCTGAATATCGGTGACTTCATTGTCGTCAACAAGTTCTCCTACGGCTTGCGGCTACCGGTAACCGGCACGAAAATTCTTGAAGTCGACGCGCCGAAGCGCGGCGATGTGATGGTCTTCATTCCGCCGCATGATCCGAACTACTTCATCAAGCGCGTCATCGGCCTGCCTGGCGAACACGTGCGTTATGCCGATAACACGGTGTACATCAACGGCGAGCCCCTGCCGCAACAGGAACTCGAAGTGCTTCGTGAACTGGGTGTGCAACATTCCGAGGAAACGGTTGGCGGCATCACGCACGATATCTATACTGAGGCATCGCAGCGTTTCGCCCGCCTGTATGACTGGCTTCCTCCCGAGGGCGCGGTGATTCCGGAAGGGCACTACTTCATGATGGGCGATAACCGCGACAACAGCAGCGACAGTCGCTACTGGGGACCAGTGTCCGAAGACCGCATCGTTGGCAAAGCCGTTGCGGTCTGGATGCACAAGGAGAAAGGTCTGCACCTGCCGCAGTTCGGCAGTAATCGCTTAATCGAAAATCCGGAATAAACCGGGTAGCCATCGGCCAGGAAGACGGGGATCACGCCATGAAGTCATTGCACGCAAGCTCGGCGCGTTCGCAGCGGGGATCGGTCTACACCACCATCTTCCTGGTAGCGCTTTTTGGCTTTGTCATTCTTGCGGTCCTCCGGGTCGCGCCGGCCTATATCGATGACAGAACGCTCGTGGATACGATGAACGGCGTCGTCGAAAGCGGTGAATTCGAGGACATGAGCCTTTCCGACGTGCGCAACAACCTGATGCGTACGCTCAACGTCAACCGTGTCGACTTCGATGCGAACAAAGTCGTGTTGACGAAGGAAGGCGGCAAGGAATACGTCGACATCAATTATGAATCCCGCAAGCCGCTGTTCTATAACATCGAAGCCGTGGTGATATTCCAGCACCGCTTCGAGAAGAACTGATGCAGCGCAGCCGGGAACGAGCCCGATTTGGATAAACTCAAAGCCAGACTTGCCTACCAGTTCAAGGATCCCGCACTACTGGCACGGGCGTTGCGGCATCGCAGTGCCGGCAAGGACAACAACGAACGACTCGAATTTCTTGGCGATGCTGTGCTGGGTTTCGTCGTCGCCGAATTCCTCTATCAGAATTTTCCCTCTGCTTCCGAAGGCGAACTGAGTCGCGTCCGCGCCTCGCTCGTGCAACAGGCAACACTCGCGGCGATTGCGCGTGAGCTGCAGCTGGGCGAGAGCCTTGCTCTCGGGCCTGGCGAGTTGAAAACCGGCGGTGCCAATCGCGATTCGATTCTGGCCGATGCGCTCGAGGCGCTGATTAGCGCGCTGTATCTAGATGGCGGCCTGGATGCATGCCGTGAACTTCTCCAGCGCTGCTTCACGCCGCGCCTCGCTGAACTGCAGCAGCCGGGCGCAGCCAAGGATGCAAAAACGCGCCTGCAGGAAGTACTGCAGGCAAGAAAGCTTGCCTTGCCTTTGTACGAGATCCAGCAAGTCAGCGGAAAGGAGCATCAGCAGAGTTTTGTTGTCACCTGCCGCGTCGCGCTGCTGGATGCCCCGGTACGCGGCAGCGGGCATAGTCGCAAGGTGGCGGAGCAAAACGCGGCTGAAGCGGCATTGGCGAGTTTGGGTATCGGTCATGAGTGAAACAGCTATGTCAGCGAAAACGCACTGCGGCCTGATTGCGCTGGTCGGTCGACCCAATGTCGGCAAGTCGACCTTGCTGAACCATCTCGTCGGCCAGAAAGTCAGCATTACATCACGCAAGCCGCAAACCACACGGCAGCGGTTGCTGGGCATCAAGACGATCGGCCCCGCGCAGCTCGTCTATGTCGACACGCCCGGTTTCCATCTCGGTTACAGGAAGGCACTGAATCGATACATGAACCGAACCATCACCAACACGATCAACGATGTCGACATTGTCCTGTTCATGATCGATCGCCTGCGCTTTACCGAAGACGACGATAAATTGCTGGACGGTCTCAACAAGGTCCAGTGCCCGGTGTTTCTCGTCATCAACAAGGTCGATGAGCTCGAAGACAAGGAGCAACTGCTGCCCTTCATCGACACCGCACGCGCGCGTTTTCCTTTCGCCGAAGTGGTGCCGGTATCCGCACTGAAGGAACAGAATACCGAAGCGCTGGAACACACTCTTGTGCGTTACTTGCCTGAAAACCCCTGGCTGTATCCCGAGGACCAGCTCACGGATCGCAGTTCACGTTATCTCGCCGCCGAGTTCGTCCGCGAGAAAATCACCCGGCAGATGGGCGATGAACTGCCGCATGAAGTGGCTGTCGAGATCGAGGAGTTTCGGGTCGAGAACGGCGTATACCACATCGGCGCGCTGATCCTCGTCGAACGCAGCGGGCAGAAAAGGATGCTGATCGGGGCTGAGGGCAGCCGCCTGAAATTGATCGGCACCGAAGCGCGCATGGAACTGGAGCGTCTGTTCGACAGCAAAGTAATGCTGAAGCTCTGGGTCAAGGTAAAAGGCGGCTGGTCCGACGACGAACGGGCACTACAAAGCCTCGGTTTCGACTGAGCCGCGCATGACGCGTCCGCTCGCACAACAGTCCGCCTGGCTGCTTCACAGCCGCCCCTTTCGCGATACCAGCGTCCTGCTTGATTTCCTTACGCCGGAACTCGGCCGCGTCAGCGCCATCGCACGCGGCGCGCGTGGGCCCCGTTCGCGGCACCGTGCTCTGTTGCAACCTTTTCAGCCGCTGCGCATTTCCTTGACCGGTCGTACGGAGCTACTGAACCTGCGCGATGTAGAGGCCGCGGCGCCGGCACTCGTGCTTACCGGCGAGCATCTGTTCGCCGCCCTGTACGTTAACGAGCTGATGGTTCGCCTGTTGCGCGGCCACGAAGCCGAAGCCACGCTGTTCAGCCTGTATGGCAGTGCGCTGGCGGGACTCGGGGCGCGCGCAGACCTGGAACCGCTGCTACGCGATTTCGAGCTACGCGTCCTCGATGCGCTTGGCTTCGGCCTGCAATTCAGTCACGAGGCGGAGACCGGCGAGGTGCTGGCTGTCGACGGCTGGTACTACCTGCATCAGGACACAGGCTTCGTACGCCACTGGCAGGCACAGGAGCACCAGCAAGGATCCACACAACATCTGTATCCTGGACGTGAGCTCTACAGGATCGCAGAGCGTGACTTCCGCGAAAGCAGCACCCTCGGTTACGCAAAGCGGTTGCTACGCCAGGTCCTGCAGCACCACATGTCGGAGCGGCCATTGACCAGCCGTGAACTTTTCATGGAACCGGGCTAGAATTCGCGCCTCATTTCACGCGGGCACGCCGATGCATTCCCCGACAATCGATTTCCCGACTACAGGTTTCCCAACGATAGAAAGTACGGTAGGGAATACTCCGCTGGTGCGGCTGCAGCGCCTGCCGGGCAAGACCTCCAACACCATCCTCGTAAAGCTGGAAGGCAATAATCCGGCTGGTTCCGTCAAGGACAGGCCTGCACTCAGCATGATCACGAAAGCCGAGCAGCGCGGCCTGATCAACCCGGGCGACACGCTAATCGAAGCGACGAGTGGGAATACCGGCATAGCGCTTGCCATGGTGGCTGCGATCAAGGGCTACAAAATGATCCTGATCATGCCGAGCAATTCCACGCAGGAACGCAAGGACGCAATGACGGCCTATGGCGCGCAGCTGATCGAAGTCACCGAAGCACAGGGCATGGAAGGCGCGCGCGATCTTGCCGAGAAGATGCAGCGGGAGGGCAAGGGCAGGGTGCTCGACCAGTTCTCCAACGTCGACAATTACGCCGCGCACGTCGAGCATACCGGGCCTGAAATCTGGCGCGATACGCGCGGCACGGTCACGCACTTTGTCAGCTCGATGGGCACGACGGGCACAATCATGGGCGTGTCGCGCTATCTCAAGGAGCAGAATCCGGCCATCCAGATCATCGGCCTGCAGCCGCAGGACGGTTCCCGTATCCCCGGTATCCGTCGCTGGCCCGAAGCTTACCTGCCCAGAATTTTCGAGCGCCAGCGTGTCGATCAGATCTTCGATATCGCGCAGGCCGATGCCGAACGGACGATGAAGGCACTTGCCCGCGAGGAAGGCATCTCGTGTGGCGTGTCGTCTGGAGCCTCGGTATACGCCGCCCTCGAGTTGTCCCGCACCGTGGAGAATGCCGTCATCGTCGCGATCATCTGCGACCGGAGCGATCGCTATCTTTCCACCGGCGTCTTCAGTAATTGACGTTCCGCAACCGACAGGCATCCCATGCGCAGTAACAAACGACGCAGCTCCCTACCCAGGGAGCCGCAAGTGCTCGAAATCGAAAAGCTGAGCCACGAAGGGCGTGGCCTGTCGCGTCACGAGGGCAAAGTTGTATTCGTCGATGGCGCCTTGCCCGGCGAAAGCGTCAGCGTCGAGTTCACCAACGCACGCGGCAGCTACATGGAGGCGCGCACCATCGAAGTATTGGGGGCCGCCCCCGAGCGCGTTACTCCGCCCTGTGCCTATTTCCAGATGTGCGGGGGCTGCAGCCTGCAGCACTATGCCGCCGGCGCCCAGCTTGCGTTCAAGGATGCGGTATTGCACGAAAAGCTGGAGCACGCCGCCGGTATCAGCGGCTACACCAGGCTGCCGGTCATCAGCGGCGCCGAACTGGCATATCGACGCAAAGCCAGGCTCGCGGTGCGCTTTGTGGCCAAGAAGGAGCGCGTACTCGTCGGCTTCCGGGAACGGCATAGTTTCTTCATCACCGACATGGATGCCTGCGCGGTGCTCGAGCCGGAGGCCGCGCGCCTGTTGCCGCTGTTGCCCCAGATGATCGGCCGCATGCACTGTCGTGAACAACTTCCACAGGTGGAAGTAGCAATTGGTGATGCGCATCCCGGCAGCAACACCTGCGCGTTGATATTTCGTCACCTTCAAGCGCTCGACGAACACGACCTCCAGCTCTTGCTTGGTTTCGGCGCCGAGCACGTCATTGATATCTACCTGCAGCCGAAGGGGACGGACTCAGTGCATCGCGTATTGCCGGCAAGTGGGGAAGAGCGGCTGTTCTATAAGCTGCCAGATTTCAACGTCGAGCTGGCTTTCCACCCGACTGATTTCACGCAGGTCAATGCCGTTATCAACCGACAGATGGTGCAGCGCGCGGTCGACTTGCTGGAGTTGCAGCCGCAGGACCGGGTGCTGGACCTGTTCTGCGGGCTCGGCAACTTTACCTTGCCAATGGCAACCCGCGCGGCTGAGGTCATCGGCGTCGAAGGCGCTGCGGCCATGGTGGAGCGCGGCACCGAAAACGCGCGCCGTAATGGTATCGCCAACGCTCGCTTCATCAAGGCCGACCTCACCTTGCCACCGGATCAGCATGCCTGGCTGAAGCAGGGCTTCGACAAGGTCCTGCTCGACCCGCCGCGCTCCGGAGCGCTGGAAGTGCTGCCGGCCGTCGTCGCCGCGCGTCCGGCGCGTATCGTGTACGTCTCCTGCAATCCGGCGACGCTCGCGCGTGACGCTGCATTCCTGGGGGCAGAAGGCTATGCGCTGGCAGCTGCCGGGGCGATGGACATGTTTCCGCATACGAGTCACGTTGAAGCCATCGCCTTGTTCCTTCCTATCAAGGGAAAGCGCAAATGACCCATGACCTCCCGCCGCTTGATGCAGTAGAACGCCTCCTCCACATCATGCGCCGGCTGCGCGATCCTGACAGCGGCTGTCCCTGGGACCTCCAGCAGAGCTTTGCGACCATCGCGCCGCATACGCTCGAAGAAGTCTACGAGGTAATCGATGCCATCGAGTCCGGTGACATGGAGCAGCTCCGCGGCGAGCTCGGCGATCTACTTTTTCAGGTCGTGTTCTACGCGCAATTGGGCACGGAGGCGCAGTTGTTCGATTTCAACGACATTGCCGCTGGTATCGGCACCAAGCTTCTGCATCGTCATCCGCATGTGTTTCCCAGTGGCAGCCTCGAGGTGAATACGCGGGCGCCGGAGCTGTCGGCTGATCAGGTTGTCCAGAATTGGGAAGCGATCAAGACCGCCGAGCGCCAGCATAAACAGGGCAACAAACCCGGCAGCGCGCTGGACGACGTGCCGCTGGCGCTGAGCTCCCTGCTACGGGCAGTCAAGCTGCAGAAACGTGCCGCTGGTCAGGGGTTTGACTGGCGCGACACGGAGGGCGTGTTTGCAAAGGTCGAGGAGGAGCTAGCCGAGCTGCGGCAGGCACTAAAGGCCACCGATCAGGCGGCGGTAGAAGAGGAATTCGGTGACTTGATGTTCACGCTCGTGAATCTGTCGCGACACCTGGATCTGAACCCGGAAAGTGCGTTGCGCGCGGCGAATCGCAAGTTCGAGGAGCGCTTTCGGAGCATGGAGGAAGAGCTGCGCCGGGCGGGGCGCGACATGCGCGATTTGAACGATTCTGAACTCGATAACTACTGGAACAACGCGAAGCTCGCGGGCAAGAACCCGTCGGCTTGAGCCTTGTCTGACAACAATGTTAAGGTGCGGCGGATAGCAATTTTCGACCGTAACTTTTTTTTATCGCAGCGCTGTTTATTATCGACAGCACTATTCATCCACCATGACTGGGACGGCAGACCACTCGCTTCAAGGACAGAAGCTGCGACACCAAAAAACGGAGAGACGGCATGAGAATTATTTTGTTGGGAGCACCGGGGGCCGGCAAGGGCACCCAGGCTGAGTACCTGAAAGAAACCTACGGCATTCCCCAGATCTCGACCGGCGACATGCTGCGCGCAGCGGTCAAGGCGGGGTCTCCACTTGGCTTGCAGGTGAAGTCGGTGATGGAGAGCGGCGGCCTCGTCACGGACGAGATCATCATCGCGTTGATCCGCGAACGTATCACGCGCGACGACTGCCAGAACGGTTTCCTGTTCGATGGATTCCCACGGACGATCCCGCAAGCCCAGGCGCTGGTCGAGGCCGGCATTACGATCGACATCGTGCTGGAGATCGATGTTCCTGACGAGGAAATCGTGCGTCGGCTCAGCGGCAGGCGTGTGCACCCCGACTCCGGCAGGACATACCACGTAGACAATAAACCGCCAAAAACCCCGGGAAAAGACGATATAACGGGCGAGCCATTGATCCAGCGCGAGGATGATAAAGAGGCGACCGTGCGCAAGCGTCTCGAGGTCTATCACAAGCAAACCAAACCTCTGGTGGAGTTCTATCGCAAGCTCGCAGCGAACAATTCGGGCACCCGATTTGTCACCGTGCCGGGAGTTGGCGACATCGCAACGATCCGCCAGTCGCTCAAGTCCGCGCTGAGCTGAGACACCTGCGACGCATGCATGACGCTTCAACGAAGCATGCATGCGTCGCATTCATCGTCGCCAACTCGCGACCCGATTTCTTCTCGCACGCTCATCACCAACTCCTTTCTCGCGCACTCACTTCACTCACCCGTGCAGCGGTGTTGGCAAGCAAAAAATTGCTTGTTGATCAAATTTATTTTTTTGTGGTAATGTGCGCGCCGAAGGTTGCAACAACTTGACAGATGATTTGTCGAGCAGCTGAGCGGACCAGGACGCACAGGAGAACGCCAGCTGATCATGTTCACTCGCGACACTCACACTGAAGTCAAAGTGAGTAGTCGGAAGAGATAGTCGGAGAAGCAGTTGCCGAAGGAACATGAGGACATTCATCAGGACCGTCGCAGGATGATCGGCAAGGTGTTACTACCAACGAGCGAGGAGAACTGAATGACCGCTGCCAGTGAACTAAACAATGCTGCAGTAGTTGAACTAGAAAGCGCCCGAAATGAACTAGTAGTAAACGTACAAACGCTAGACAACAGAGACGACGCGCTGCAACAGAAAGAGCGTTGTAGTTCGCGCGACGATACGGGTTTCAAAATTGGCAGCGGTGCTGCCGGCACGGTAGGCATCGTAGAGGGTCGGGCAACACTACAGTTAAGGGCAAGAGAAGAAGTCCTAGCAACACCAGATGTACCAGCAACGACAGACATACAAGAAATAATAGACAGACCAGCAACATCGGGGAGCAAGGCAGCCTTCAACAGTATCGCTGCATCCGTGCAGGCAATGGGTTTGCCTGTTTGTATTTGTTCCAGGGCTATTTCCAGGTCTTTTAGCAAGTCTGCAAAGTTTTCAGCCACAAGAGCAGCCCGGATTTCTCCTATAAAACTCCATGTTCAACAGAATCCAGTACAGCTTTGGCCGCAGGTGCCAGGGCGGTTTTTGCGCGCGAGCTGCGCAGCCTGAAACGAGTACCAAACCGGTAGTCCTGTCTCCCATACAAGAACAAGAAAAGGGGAGGGTAGTTAGGGGCGCCGGAAGCAAGAATGCCAGGGTCCGGGATCGAACTTAGAAGTAGTCCCGAACTTGAAGCAGTCCTGATAGAACGAGGCAATGCCAGGGCCCGCGGGCCTGACGTAACGCAAACGTTCTACGGGTGTACGAAGCCACTGGTTGCCCATCGGCAGTCGTACCGGAGGTTAGTTGTAAAAAGCAGCAAATAACTTTAATAGCCGGAGGAAACATCATAGCTATGAAACTCGAAGCCAAAGCAGCATTAGCAGCAGCAAAGAAAGCGGCAAAAAAGAAAGCACCTAAAAAAGCCGCCAAGAAAAAAGTAGCAAAAAAAGCACCAGCCAAGAAAAAAGTAGCAAAGAAAAAAGTAGCAAAGAAAAAAGCAGCAGCCGTAGCAATGGCAGCAGCAAAGAAAACCGCTAAGAAAAAAGCGCCGAAAAAAGCTGCCAAGAAAAAAGTAGCAGCCAAGAAAGCACCGGCCAAGAAAAAAGCCAAAGCAAAAGCCAAGAAGAAGTAAGGCTTGATCGAAGATTCAGGCGTGCGGGGTCTGTAGTTTTTGCCCCGCCACTGATCGGCTTATAATCCCTCGAAGTAGTCTTCGGGGGATTTTTTATTTAGGGATCCGCAAATGCCCATCATTCTCGCGCTTGATACCTCGACTGAGGCTTGCTCCTGCGCGCTGTCCATCAACGGCCGCCTGCGCGAGAACCATATAGTCGCTCCGCGGCAGCACGCCGCACTCCTTCTGTCCAATATCGACGCACTGTTGAAGGATGAGGGTCTGACTTTTGCGCAGCTCGACGCTGTGGCCTGGGGCCGCGGCCCCGGCTCCTTTACCGGATTGCGTATTGCTGCCGGTGTCACCCAGGGCATAGCTTTTGGTGCCAACCTGCCGGTAATCCCGGTGTCGACGTTGGCCTCCCTCGCGCTCGATGCGCATATCGCCACTGGGCAGACACGCATTTTTGCCTGCCTAGATGCGCGCATTGATGAAGTGTACTGGGGGCTGTTCAGCATCGAGGACGGTCTGCCGCTGGCAGCGGGAGAAGAACACCTCTGCAAACCGGAAGCCCTTCCACCGGACGCCTTAGGCGAGAGTGCGGCCTGGGTTGCCGCGGGTAATGGACTCAGTTATGCAGGGCGTTACCCGACAGCGGTGATGCGGCAGCTGCAATACCCTTTACCCGAACTGCTGCCGCGCGCAGGTCACATTGCAACCATCGCTGCAGCCAAGTTTGCCCGCAAGGAATGGAACGCGCCCGAAGACACCCACCCGGTCTACCTGCGCGACAAAGTAACCCAACAATAGGCATTCAAGACGCTTCCATGGATTTCGATGTATTTCGCGCCACCGTACTTGCATTGATCCAGGGCCTGACAGAATTTCTGCCGATATCCAGTTCCGCTCACCTCATACTGCCGTCGCAGCTGCTCGGGTGGGATGACCAGGGGCTGGCGTTCGACATGGCGTTGCATCTCGGTTCGCTGGTTGCAGTGCTGATCTACTTCCGCCGAGACCTGTTCAACGTGAGCCGCGCAATGGTCGTGCAGGTATCGAGTGGGGAGACCTCTGATGACAGCCGTCTTGGCTGGCACATCATCATTGCCACGATACCAGTCCTGATCGCCGGCCTGCTGTTCGAAGACATCGCGGAAACCGAGTTGCGCAGCGTCAACGTCATCATTGCGACGACACTGTTTTTTGGTTTGCTACTAGGCATCGCCGATCGCACCGCCCGGCGCACGCTGAAGGTCGAGCAGGTCACCTGGAAGATCAGCCTGATCATCGGCCTCGCCCAGATGCTCGCGATAATACCCGGCACCTCGCGTTCCGGCGTCACGATGACTACCGCGTTGTTTTGCGGTCTTGATCGCTACGCAGCTGCGCGCTTCTCGTTCCTGCTGTCGATTCCAACCATCGGGGCCGCCGCGTCGCTCAGCTTCATCAGGATGCTGGGTACCCCAGGCGTGAACTGGACCGAGTTGTTCTATGCGATGGCAATGTCGGCGGTCACAGCATTCCTTTGCATCCACTATTTCCTGAAACTTATTCCGACGATCAGCTTCATGCCCTTCGTCCTGTACCGCCTCCTGCTCGGCGCCTTCCTGCTGGTATTTTTTGTGTTATAACCGGCTCCACCATGCCGCTGTAACAGCCATGCCGACGGACATCCTGGCCTCCTGGACTGGTCCGAATTGCACTGTTTCTTCCCAGGCGTGACTGCTGCTGTTTACCTTGCCGCTGGAGGCTCAAACCATGTACATCCGGGATACTGCCGCAAGCAATCCTGACAAGATCATCATCAAGGTCCCACAGGCTGCGCTCGACGAACTCGATTACCGGCTGCGTAACACACGCTGGCCCGACGAATATGCAAATGAGCAGTGGGCCTATGGTACGAGCAGGGCCTATCTGCAGGAGCTCGTACGCTACTGGGCCGCAGACTTCGACTGGCGCGCGCAGGAGGCCTGGCTCAATTCCTTCGATCACTTCAAGACCAGCATCGACGGCCTCGGCCTCCACTACATTCATGCGCGCAGCAGCGATCCGGACGCGATTCCCGTGCTATTGCTGCACGGCTGGCCGGGCAGCTTCGTGCAGATGCTGAGGCTGGTGCCCTTGCTGACAAATCCCGCAGCGCAGGGCATGCCGGATGCGCCAGCGTTCCACGTCGTCGTCGCTTCATTGCCGGGCTTTGGTTTTTCGGATGCAGCCAAGGCCTCCGGTCTCGCGATGGAGGGCATTGCTGTTCTCATGAACAAGTTGATGGTCGATGTGCTGGGCTATCAGCAGTATGGTGCGCGCGGCAGTGACCTTGGCGGCGTAACGATTGATCAGCTGGGTCGTCACTATCCCGATCACCTGCTCGGCGCACATTTGACGCAGATCATCGTGGCTGGCGCTCCGCCCCCGGCCCCCGAAAACGCGACGCAGGCCGAGCGTGACTTCATTGCCGCGAGCGCCGTCATTGGCAACACCGAGCTCGCCTATGCACGATTGCATTCGTCAAAGCCGCAAACGCTTGCATATGGACTCAATGATTCACCGGCTGGACTGGCTGCATGGATCATCGAAAAATATCGTACCTGGGGTGACACCGGCGGGAATATCGAGAGCCGCTTCGACAAGAACTTTTTACTTACCACTGTGTCTACTTACTGGCTGACCCAGACGATCGCGCCCTCCGTCCGCACCTATTACGAGATGGTCCGCAACCGCGGTAATACGAGCCGCGTCTCTGTACCGGTCGCCTTCCTGATGAGTGGCAGGGACATGTTCCCGCCGGCGCCGCGGGAATGGGCCGAGCGTAGTCACAACGTTGTGCATTTCTCCGAAACGCCCACGGGCGGGCATTTTCTGGAATGGGAAGAGCCGGAGCTGGTTGCGCGTGACATGCGGACCTTCTTCCTGCGCATCGAGGAGTCACGATAATGAAAGGCGAACTTGCAAAAGCCGGCGCAAAGGCCGAGGAGAGGAAAGGGGTGAAGGCTTTGGCTAACAACAACCTGGATCTGCAGGCAATCGAGTTGAGCTGCACGAAACTCGTCAACCAGTTCGCCGTATACAACGACCTTGGACGCTACGAGGAAGTGGCTGAACTGTTTACCGACGATGGCCGCTATGCACGACCAACCGATCCCGCCAACTTCGTCGAGGGCAGGGCGAACCTGCTTGCGGCCTTCAAGGCGAGGCCGCATGACAAGCTCGTGCGCCACATCGTCAGCAATGTCCTCATCGAAGTAACCAGCGCAACTAGCGCGAAGGGCTTCAGCTATGTCACCCAGTATTCCGGCAATACCTCGAACCCCGCGGCGACCCACGGCTGGCTGGCGAATGCATCGCAGCTGGTTGGCGAGTACGTCGACGATTATGAGCTGACGTCGACTGGCTGGAAGATCCGTCAGCGCAGCGGCAAGCTGATCTTCACGACCTCAAGCAGTACTTTCTGATGCAGACTCGACCCTTCGGCTCTACCGGCGCCGCTGTTTCGATAACGGGGCAGGGCACCTGGTACATCGAACGCGCTCGTAAACAGGACGCCATCAGCGCACTGCGTCGCGGCCTCGACCTCGGTATGCGTCATATCGACACGGCCGAAATGTATGGCAACGGTGCCGCCGAAGAAGTCGTCGGTGCAGCCGTGCAGGGACGACGCAGCGAGGCCTTTATCGTATCGAAAGTGCTGCCGTCCAATGCATCGCGCAGCGGCACGAAGCAAGCCTGCGAAAGCTCACTGCGGCGTCTGGGCACCGACCACCTCGATTGCTATCTGCTGCATTGGCGCGGCGCCTTCCCGCTTGCGGAAACCTTTACGGCTTTCGACGAGTTGCGGCGGGAGGGCAAGATCCTGAGCTTTGGCGTCAGCAACTTCGACGTCGACGACCTCGACGAAAGCCTGGCCTTGCTCGGTCCCGGCAAGCTCGCGTGTAACCAGGTGCTGTATCACCTGAAGGAACGCGCGATCGAACACGTCGTGCTGCCATGGTGTGAACGCAACAACGTGGCGGTGGTCGCGTATAGTCCCTTTGGCCACTCCGATTTTCCGCCGCCGCATAGTAAAGGTGGTGTTGTACTCGCCCGCATCGCGGCAGAGCGCGCGGCCACGCCACGACGGGTTGCCCTGGCGTTCCTGTCGCGCCGGTCTTCCGTGTTCGCGATTCCGAAAGCCGTCAGCCTCGCGCACATCGAGGACAATGCCGCCTCCGGCGAGCTTGCGCTCACGACTGACGAGCTCGCTCGTCTCGACGCGGCGTTTCCGCGTGGGGCGGCCCCCTCGTCATTGCCTATGATCTGACGGCCAGCGCTGCAGTCGCAAGCGGGAGGGCCCGCTGGCACTAGGGCAGAGCACCTGGCTTTGAACCGAACAGCTTGCGGCTTGCAAGGCGCGCGCCGCAAGCCAGCGTTTCGAGTTTCTTCCAGACAATCCTGCTATCCACCTTGCCCACGCCCGCGAAAGTGGCGAACCCACAATCGGTGCCGGCGATGACGCGCTCGCGGCCGACGATATCCGCGAACTGGCAAATGCGCTGGCTGACGAGCTCCGGATGCTCGACGTAGTTGGAGGTCGAATCGATCACACCCGGCACGAGGATCTTGTCATCAGGAATGCGCGCTTGCTTCGCGGCCTGTTGCCACACGGCCCATTCGTGCGCATGCCGCGGGTTCGAGGCTTCGAACAGTATCGCCGCGGGTTTGGCCTTCAGCACGACACCAAGGATTTTCACGAGATCGATGTCGTGCGTATGGGGGCCTTCGTAATTGCCCCAGCAGACATGCATGCGCAGGCGGTCGGCCGGGATGTTCACGAGCGCGGCATTCAGCGCTTCCACCTGTTGCTCGGCCTGGCGTAGGAAGTCCTGCTCGCTGAGGTCCTGGAAGCCGGTGTGCCGCGCCATCGCAAGATCGGGACAGTCGATCTGGAGCACGAAGCCGGCATTGAAGATGGCTTCATACTCGCTGCGCATCGCGGCCGAGATGGCGTCGAGGTAGGCGGTGTGCGTTGGGTAGTAGTCGTTTGGCTGGAATACAGAAACGACGCCAGGCGATGCGGCGTTCATGAAGGCATCCGGCGCCGGGTTTGTGTTGAGTGCGCTGCGAAAATTGGCAAGGTCGAAGTCCAGCGGCTTCGTGGCCACGACACTGATCGGCCCGGTGCAGCAGGTGCGTTTGAAGTTTTGCTTGCCGGCGCTGAGCGCCATTTTTTCCATGTATTCGGGGTAGGGCTGGAGATCGAGCGCCGGCTTACGGGCACGGTGCCCCGAAAATCCCGACAAGCGATCCTTGATGTAGGTCGCGTAGCTGATCTTGCTGAGCTCGCCGTCGCTGACTACGTCGATACCAGCGGCAAGCTGCTGCAGTACCGCGCTTGCGACGGCTTCGCGCAGCACGGCTTCGAAATGGAGTTCATCGTGCGCTTCGCCGAATTCTTTCTTCAGCAGCAGATCGGCAACAACGGCGGAGCGAGGCAGCGACCCGACATGGGTCGTGAGGATACGGTCAGAGCTGGTAAGCATGCGAGGGGATTCCGGCAGTAGTGCTAGCGATAATTCAGTTCGATCTTGACGCCATTCGGATCTTCGAGGAACAGCTGCGTCAGGCCGACCTCCGGGACTTCGTGGCGATGGTAGCGGATACAAAGCGAGTCGAGCTTGCGCGCCATGGCATTCGCGTCGCTGCCATTAAACGCTACGTGGTCGAAGGGGCCAGTACCGGGCGCGCGCGTCGTCACCGGAATACCAAGCTTACTGGAATGCGCGCTGTAGGTTTCCCACTCAGCGATGTGAATCACCGGCGTTTCGCCTATGTACAGCCAATGGCCGGGAAAGCCTAGCTCGGCGCGAAAACCGACAGTGAGCCCGATTACGTCGCGGTAAAAGTCGCGCGTCGCGTCGATATCGTCAGTCATCACAAGGTAGTGTTCGAGTTTGTGCAAAGGCATGCGCGGTCTCCGAAAGAAGTACGCAGAATAGGGGCGGGCCTGCCCAAATACAATGCGGCCAAGTGACCCTTGGCGCCAGCGCCGCGAAGCTGCAAACGCAACTGGACGGAACCCCTGCGGGGTCTTGAGCTACCACCCAATAATACCAATGAGCACCTTATGCCTGCCGCCGCTTCGCCGCACGTCTCCCGCTGTTTGACTCGTCTTGCAGGTGCCTTCGTTCTGCTTTCCGCACCCTTGCTATCCGCCCAGGACCTTAACGGCGACGCGCTGAATGGAACCGTGACGCTGAGCGGTGGTTTCCTGCCAGATCCGCACATCGTCGACATCGTTCCGGGCGGCGACACCGTCGTCGCGGATCTCGGCGCGGGCTGCACAGGCTACATCTTCGCGGCGCAGCCCGACCTGAAGGTCGAGCTCGAAGCCGGCGCAACGCAGCTTGGCATCTTCGTCAACTCCAACATCGACACAACCCTCGTCATAAACGATCCAGACGGCAACTGGCATTGCAATGACGACGCGGAGTTCCTCGTCAACTCCAATCCGGGCATCCTGTTCGAGAATCCAGCCAACGGCACCTATGACATCTGGGTTGGCACGTATTCGGATATCGGCACCGATAGCGCCGGCAAACTGGTCATCACCGAATGGGGTACCGCCGACTGGGCCGGCATGGATCTTGGCGGCGGTAGCGGCGGCACTTCGATGGTCCGCGACGGCATCGACTTCGGCGACGATCTCGGCAACTGGGCAAACGATGGCGAATGCGACGATCCGCGTTTCGATGGGCAAGGTGTCGCATCGACGCTGCTCGAAAGCGACCGCTACCACGACGCCACCGATTGCAGCGCGGCGTATACAGCAGGCACGGTCCAGCTGGCCGCTGGTACGAGAGCCGGCACGAGCAGCGCTCTTACCGGTTCACAGCGCGGTCGTCTCGACACAACCGACCCCATTCTCAGCGACGCCAGTTACGTCGATCGCTACACATTCGATGGTAGCCCTGGCAGCACCGCGGTCGTGGACTTGCGCTCGGGAGACTTCGACACCTACCTGCGCGTGACGGCGCCTTCCGGCGCGCAGTTCATGAACGACGACTACGAGGGCGACATAGCCCGCTCGTTGCTGAGCCTCGACCTCAGTGAGAACGGTGAATACACGGTCGAAGTCACAAGCTATGCCGGCGGCGAAACTGGCGCGTACACGCTCGACATGAATACGGGCCTGCGAACGGCGCCGGTCGATCTGGACAATACCGGTTCACTGGCATCCGGCGACGAAACTTTCAGCGACGGCGAATACTTCGACGAATACACGTTCGAGGGGCAGCCGGGGCAAACGGTCACGATCGACCTGAGCGCCACTGCCTTCGATACCTACCTCGTCCTCGAAGGGCCCGACGGTCAGCGCGAAATCAACGACGATGCCGACACGGCCACGCACAGCCAGATCATCACGCAGTTGTCGCAGCTTGGCGTCTATACGGTGTATGTCACGTCGTACGGACCTGGCGAGACCGGCGCCTATGCTCTCACGGTCAGCCAGAGCCAGGGCAGCGGGCAGGTCGCCTCGCGCGACTCGGTCGGCCTCAGTCTGGATCAGGCGCTACGCGGAGCCCTCGATTCGGCCGATACCCGCTCGGATGACGGCAAATTCGAAGACGTGTATTCCTTCGATGGCGTCGCAGGCGACACGCTCGCCGTCGACATAAGTTCGGCGGAATTCGACACGTACCTGACTGTCATCGCGCCCAGCGGCGCCACCTTCGAGAACGACGACGCCGATGGAAACACTGCCCGGTCGCTGGTCGATTTCACATTGCCGGAAAGCGGCCGCTACCGCATCGTCGCAACCACTTACGCCAGCGATACAACTGGTGCATACGATCTGGCCCTGAACCGCGGCACCGGCAGCAGCACGGCGATCTTTCTGCCGGGGAGTGCCGGTGATGGCGAGATCTACGGCATTTTCGCGGGAATCTCTGACTACCCTGGCGACGACAATGATCTCGAGTTGACCGATCAGGATGCCTTGCGGGCTCGCGACGCCTTGCTGGAAGTCGCCGGTATGGCCGCGAACAATGCCTACACGCTGCTCGATAGCGATGCGACACTGGGCAACTTCAGCAGCGCAATGAACGCCATCGGTTCGACGATTGGTCCCGACGACACACTCGTTATCTTCTACTCAGGCCACGGCAGCCAGCATGAACGCGCCAGTGGTCCCAACAATACGGATCCGGACGGCGTCGACGAAAGCCTCGTCATGTTCGATGGCTTCCTGATGGACGATGAGCTCGCGTCGATGCTCGACGGCATGAATGCCGGTCGCGTGCTACTCGTGTTCGATTCCTGCTTCAGCGGTGGCTTTGCGAAGGACGTCGTGTCGGCACCGGGGAGAATGGGCCTGTTTTCATCGGAGGAAGACGTCCCCTCGCAGGTCGCGTACAAGTTCGAAGCCGGTGGCTATCTCGCCGTGTTCTTCGAGGACGCCGTGCGCGGCCAATTTGCCGATGGCGACAGCAACAACCAGCTCACCGCGATGGAGCTCAGCGAGTACATCCACGAGCGTTACCGCTTTGACGTCAAGCCCGAGGGCTCCGAGGCGAGGAGTGCGCGCTTTAACGGCCCTGCATCGGTGTATCAGCATCTCGTCGTGGACCGCGGCGGCATTACGGCTGACAGCGTGTTGTTCTACCACTAGAAAAAAACAGCCGGGGACAGCGCGTCCCTGGCTGCAATTTCACAGCTCCGCCAATACTCCCCGCAGTACCGTAAGCGCCGCTTCAATATCCGTTTCGGCCACCAGCAGATCGGGCAGCAGGCGCACGATACCGTTGCGTGTCGGCACAACCAGCAAACCCCTGTCCGCACAGAGCCGCGTGACTCGCCGACTGTGCGCATGATCATGGAATTCGAGTGCGCACAGCAGGCCGAGTCCGCGTACTTCGCGCACGTGGCCGGCAAAGCGTTGCTGCAAGGACTGCAGCCCTGCAAGCAAGTGGCTGCCAAGCTCAGCCACGCGCGCAGCGATGTGATGGTTCCGCAGGTAGCTTACGACCTCATGCGACACCGCGCAGCCGAGCGGATTGCCGCAATAGGTTCCGCCGTGATCGTCCCGGCCCAGCCGGCTTGCCACGCTGGCGCTGACTGAAAACGCGGCGAACGGAAAGCCACCAGCGATGCCCTTGCCGAGTGTCATGATGTTCGGTTCGATCGGCTCGGGGCTGTGTTCCAGCGCGAAGAACTTGCCTGTGCGACAGAAGCCAGTCTGTACTTCGTCGACGATCAGAAGCGCGCCGTGCTGGCGGCACAGGGCCTGCACTTCGGCAAGCCAGTTCCCCGGCGGGATCTTGACGCCGCCTTCGCCCTGGATCGGCTCTACGATGACCGCCGCGGTATTGTCGTCGATGATGGCAGCCACTGCTGCAGTATCGCCATGAGGCACGAAGCGCGTACCGGGCAGCACTGGAAGGTAACGGCTCGTATTGTCGACGCCGCGCGTCACTGCCAGCGTATTCAGCGTGCGTCCATGAAACCCGCCGACAGTGCTGATCACCTTGCTGCGGCCTGTAATTTTGCGCGCAAGTTTCAGCGCCGCGTCGTTGGCCTCGGCGCCACTACTGCAGAAGAAGGTTTTGACCAGAGTGGGCGGCAGCACGGCATGCAATAAGGCGAGCAGGGCGGCACGTTCCGGAGAATAGGTGAATCCTGCATTCGGACTCTGGATCATACGCTCTGCCTGGGTTGCGATGGCCGAGATTATTGCCGGGTGACTATGGCCGAGACAGGTCACACCCCACCCGGACGTGAAGTCCAGGTAGGCCTTGCCCGCTTCATCCCACACGCGCGTCCCCATGCCGTGCGTGAATGCCAGCTCGAGACGCTCACAGAATGAGAGTCCCAGCCTGTTCTCCGTTTCAATCGTGTTCATAGCTCCCTCCACCTGGTTGTATTTGCATTCTGTTCCTTCCGTGCGCCCAAAAAAAAACCTCCAGTGTCTGCGACAGCTGGAGGTTTTTGGATTTGATGCCTTGTCAGATCATGGCAAGCGGCTTTATCCCCCAGGTGTCTCCCAATGCGGAGCGCGCGCGCGAATGAGCGCCGCCGCACAGGATGCGGAACGTTCCGTAAGCACTCGCTTGCAACTTGAAAGGATGAAAGTTTTCATTGCCATCGTTCGTTCTGAAATTTACTACTCGTTCAGCTGGCCCGGAATGTCCCGGAAGGCGCGCACTCTATTGCTTGGCCGGTTGACGTGTCAACCAAAAATGCGTCTTTCGTGCGAGTCAGAGTCAGGGCGTTGATGCCGACGCAGGTTCATCGAGCAGTCGTTCCATTTCGTCCATGATCGCATTCATGCGCGTGACCACGGCCTGGTAGGGCGCTGGAGTTGCAAGATCGACACCGGCATTCTTTAGTATGTTGTATGGGTAGTCAGAACCGCCGGCACGCAACAGGTTGCGAAAATTGTCGACTCCGGACTGGCCTTCGTCGGAAATTTTCGCATACAGCGCCGTGCCGGCGGTCAGCGACGTCGCATACTGGAACACGTACATGTTGTAGTAGAAATGCGGCACGAACATCCATTCGTTGGTGTACAGGTCATCGATAATGACAACGCCTTCATCATGGCCGTGGTAACGCCGCACGATTTCGCCGTACATTTCCGAAATGCGTTCACCGCTGAGTGCTTCCCCGCGTTCGACGGCTTCATACAGGGCTAACTCGAACTCGGCAAACATTGTCTGCCGGAAGAAAGTGCCCCGCAGATTTTCGAGGCCGTAGCCGAGATAGAACAGCTTTTCGTCGGTGCTTGTCGCGCTCTTGGTCATATATTCCTGCAGGATCAATTCCAGCGACGTTGATGGAATTTCCGCTGTGAAGGTCGCGTAGTCGGCGGTCTCGAAGGGCTGGGTTTCGCGCGCATGGAGGGTATGCATTGCATGGCCCCATTCGTGCGCGAAGGTCGATAGCCCGTCAAAGTCGTCGTTGTGGTTCAGTAGCAGGTACGGATGCACGTCATATGCCGCGCCCTGCATGTAGGCACCGCTGCGTTTGCCCTGTTGCGGGAACACGTGCATCCAGCGGTCGTCGATTGCGTTGCGCTGCATCTCGACCCAGTCGTCGCCAAGGATCGACATGGCGTCCAGCGTGATCTGCTTCGTGGTCTCGATATCGAAGGTTTTGTCGAGCGAAACCAGTGGCGGGTAAATATCGTAGTAGTGCATTTGCTCGACACCCAGCATGCGGCCACGCAGCTTGAAGTAGCGGTGCAGGGTAGGCAGTGCCTTGTTCACTTCCTCGACAAGCGTGTGGTACACGGCAGGAGGTAGATTATCGCTGTCGAATTCGCGTTCCAGTACGCTGTCGTACTTACGCGCTTTCGCCAGCGCCACCTGCATTTGGATATGGCTTTGCAGGGTCGTGCCCGCCGTGTTGCTGTACTCCTTCCACTTGCTCCAGAAAGCATCGAACACTTCCTTGCGTACCGCGCGATCAGGGCTGGAGCGCCAGCGGTTATAGCCTTGCGAGTCGATACGCTGTTCCTCGCCGTCGATGGTCAGCACAGGGTAGGGTATGTCGGAGTTTGCGAGGATGCCGTAAATCGTCTGTGGCGCATCGAATGACTGCGAGAAGTACGATAGCGCGCGCTCGGCTTCGTCGCCGAGCGTGTGTTCCGCCTGGCGCAATGTATCGTCCAGCTGGTGGCGGAAGGGCGCGAGATCGGGATTCTCCGCAATGAACTGGCGAACACGTTCCTCGCCGACGGCGATCAGCTCAGGATCCATCCACGCGGTGGCCTCGCGCATGCGCGCGAGCATGGCTTCCCCGAGCTGGTTGCGTTCCATGGCGTCCGTGTTACGCAAGTCTTCATCGCTATGCAGGCTCGAATAGACATAGGTGCGCAGTACCTGACGATAGGTGTCGGAGTAAAAACGCAGAGCGGCAGACAGCGCCTCACTGCTGTCGCCGAGCGTACCTTCGTACATCGCGAACTTGTCGAACTCCGCCAGCAGGCGTTCGCGTTCCGCGTTCCAGGCATCAGTCGTTGGAAACAGGTGCTCGAGGTTCCACTGATTCGAAGGATTCTCGTGTCCGTCCTGGGCGAAGGCGGCGGATGCCATCAGCAACAGGGTGCAACAGACGGTGGGCAGTACGTGGCGCATTGAAGACCTCGGTGACGACGTAAATGGACTGCTGATGTAACTAGAGCGGCAGCGAAATCGCAACCCGGCATATGGCGGATTGTTGAGGCCACGCGGCAGTCCTGCCGATGGCCCGAGGGCAAGTAAGGTCTAGAGGGCGGAAATCGGATGTGTTAGCATCGCGGTCAACAAAAATCCTATTGTTTCCATACACTTCGGCGATTTTATGAGTGCCATTTCTAAACCGGCTTCGAAGCTCTTCCGCAAAACCAAAATCATCTGCACGCTGGGCCCGCAAACCAGCTCCTATGAAATGCTGGCGCAGTTGCACGAGGCTGGCATGGACATCATCCGCCTCAACATGTCGCATGCGACGCACAGCTGGGCCGACCGCATGATCGGCCACATCGTCGAGCTGAACAAACAGACGACCTTTCCCGTTGGCATATTGCTCGACACGCAGGGGCCGGAAATCCGCACCGGAGTGCGCGAAGCCGATCTCGATCTGAAGACCGGCGACGTCATCTCGATCACCGTGCGCGACGCGGTCGATGTCGAGGAATCGTCCATCCGCATCAACTACGACGAACTGATCGATACGGTGAACGTTGGCGATCGCATCACTGTCGACAACGGTTTGATCAACCTCGAAGTACTCGAGAAAGACAACAACCGCATGCGCTGCAAGGTGCTCGATGGCGGCAAGCTTGGCAGCAAGAAGCACGTGAACCTGCCCGGCATCCGCGTCAACCTGCCTGCGATCACGCAGAAGGATCGCGAGGACATCCTGTTCGCGATCGAGCGCGAGCTCGACTACATCGCGCTGTCATTTGTGCGCGAGGCGAAGGACGTGTTGCAGCTGCGTGAACTGATCCAGCAGCACAAGCCTGAGAAGGCTTCACAGATCAAGATCATTGCCAAGATCGAAGATCAGCAGGGCGTGAAGAATCTCGAAGAGATCATCCAGGTCTCGGACGGCATCATGGTTGCGCGCGGCGACCTCGGCGTCGAAATCGATCTCGCCGACCTGCCGGCAACGCAGCGCCGCATCGTGCGGCTGTGCGCCGAGTATGGCAAACGCGTCATCGTCGCGACTCACTTGCTCGAGTCAATGATCGAGAATCCGATCCCGACGCGCGCTGAAGTGACTGACGTCGCCAATGCTGTATATGAAGAGGCCGATGCGATCATGCTGTCGGGCGAAACCACGGTTGGCAAATACCCGGTGCGTTGCGTGACCTATATGGATTCCATCGCGCGCGCTACCGAGAGCAAGATGGGCATGGGCTTCACGAAGAACCTGCGCAAGAATTCCGACAAGGAACACCTTGCCGCGACTGCTGTCGAACTTGCCGAATCGCTGGAAGCGAAGGGCATCGTCGTCGTCACGCGACACGGCATCATGGCCAACTACGTCACGAACTGTCATCCACAACGTTCGCCGATCTTTGCGTTCACGAATATCGGCGTGACACGCAGAATCATGACGCTGAACCGCTACGTGTTCCCCTTCAAGATCGAGTTCAGCAATGAGCCGGAAGAGACCCTTGCGCGCGCATTCCGCGAATTAAAGGACAAGGCGGGATTCGCGTCGGGAGACAAGGTGGTTGTTATTTCCGACCTGCTGATCGACCAGGATTCGGTGGGTATCCAGATTCGCTACCTGCCGTGATCTGCGTCACGCGATAAACGTCGCATCGCCGTAGCTGAAGAAGCGATACTTTTCCCTTATAGCTTCCGCATAGCCCGCGAGAATGTGCTCGCGGCTGCTGAAGGCGCTGACGAGCATCAGTAGCGTCGACTCCGGCAAGTGGAAGTTCGTCAACAGCGCATCCACGGTTTTGAAGGTGTAACCGGGGTGGATGAAGATGCGGGTATCGCCACGAAAGGGCTGGATCGTGCCCGACTGACTTGCCGTTTCGAGGCTGCGTACCGAGGTGGTGCCAATCGCCACTACACGTCCACCGCGTTCCTTGCATGCGTACACCGCTGCGCAAGTCTGCGCCGACACTTCGAGGTATTCCGCATGCATGCGGTGGTCTTCGATGTTTTCGGCACGTACCGGCTGGAAGGTGCCGGCGCCGACATGAAGCGTGACGGTTGCGCTGTCGATGCCGCGCGCTTGTATCTTCGCAAGAATTGCTTCGTCGAAATGTAACCCGGCCGTCGGCGCGGCGACGGCGCCACTGCGTTCCGCGAACACGGTCTGGTAGCGCTCAAGGTCAGCCTTGTCGTCGTCGCGCTTGATGTAAGGCGGCAGCGGCATGTGCCCGATACGCTCGAGACAGGCCATCAGCGCCAGGTCGGCGGGGAAGCGCAACACGAAGAATTCACCATCGCGGCTACGCACCTCTGCTACGACAGTCGCGTCTCCATCGGTGAATAGGAGCTCGGCGCCGCTGCGGAGCGATTTGCCGGCGCGCACCTGGGCCAGCACCTCGTTGTCACTCGCAAGGATGCGCTCGAGCAGGACTTCGACCCTGCCACCGCTTGTCTTGTGTCCATACAAGCGGGCGGGAATGACGCGCGTATTGTTGAATACGAGCAAATCATCGGGCGTCAGCAGGTCGGGAAAGTCAGTGAAGCGCAGATGGCGCAGCGTCCCGGAATGGCGTCCGAGTTCGAGCAGGCGACTGCCAGTCCGCTCCGCGGCCGGATGATGCGCGATCAGTTCTTCGGGAAGTGCGTAGGAGAAATCGGCGAGTTTCATTGGCTTCAACCACCTTTTCAGGGGATGCGGTGGCGGGCTAAAACAGAGGGCGGGCAGCTTACCCAAAACCTCGGCGTGGCGATAGGCAGTCCCGAAAGTCGGTGCTATCATGCGCGCCGTTCTGCCCAGTCGTGCCGGAGTGGTGAAATGGTAGACACGACGGACTCAAAATCCGTTGCCCTTAAAAGCGTGTCGGTTCAAGTCCGACCTCCGGTACCATCCTTCGCGCTCTGCATGAATGCGCCGCCTTGCCACCTACAAGCCCCTGGCCCATTTCAGGAGTAAAGGCGTCGAGCGCCGCAGGCGCCGTTCACGCAGCGGCTCAGACCCCCAATTCAGCATTATTCATCCTCACAAGGACCTCTCCATGAAAGCACCAGTCAGGGTTACCGTAACCGGCGCTGCCGGACAGATCAGCTATTCGTTGTTGTTCAGGATTGCGGCCGGCGACATGCTGGGCAAGGATCAGCCTGTGATCCTGCAGTTGCTTGAGATCACGCCCGCGCTGAAAGCGCTTAAGGGCGTCGTCATGGAGCTCGAAGACTGCGCATTCCCGTTGCTGCATGGCATCGTGCAGACCGATGACCCTGCGGTCGCGTTCAAGGATTCCGATTACTGCCTGCTGGTTGGCGCGCGTCCTCGCGGCCCGGGCATGGAACGCAAGGACTTGCTCGAAGCCAATGCAAAAATCTTCTCCGTGCAGGGCAAGGCGATCAATGACCACGCCAGCCGCAATGTGAAAGTGCTCGTCGTTGGCAACCCGGCCAATACCAACGCGCTGATTGCGCAGCGCAACGCGCCTTCGCTGAAGCCCGGCCAGTTCACCGCGATGATGCGCCTCGACCACAACCGGGCCATGGCGCAGCTTGCGCTGAAAACCGGCAAGCATACGACTGACGTCGAGGGCATGGTCATCTGGGGTAATCACTCGTCGACGCAATACCCCGACATTCACCACTGCAAGGTTGCCGGTAAACAGGCGACCACGCTGGTCGACAACGACTGGATGGTCAAGGATTTCATTCCAACCGTGCAGAAGCGCGGCGCGGCAATTATCGACGCGCGCGGGCTCTCCAGCGCCGCGTCGGCGGCGAATGCTGCAATCGAGCACATCCGTGACTGGGCGCTCGGCACCAATGGCAAGATCGTCAGCATGGGCATCCCGAGCGACGGCAGCTATGGCATTGCACAAGGCCTGATGTATTCCTTCCCCGTGACCTGCGCGAACGGCGAATACACGATCATTCAGGGTCTGCCTGTGAGCGACTTCAGCCGCGACCTGATGCAAAAAACCGAGAAAGAGCTCAGTGAAGAGCGCGACGCGGTCAATCATCTGCTCCCCTGAGTTTCCACACTCGTGCGCTTTGAACTGATCGGCACCGACGGTGCAGCCCGGCGCGGAAGAATGGTCTTTCCGCGTGGCGTCGTGGAGACCCCGGCCTTCATGCCTGTGGGAACCTACGGCACCGTCAAGGGCATGCTGCCCTCGCAGGTAGCTGATACCGGCGCGCAAATCCTGCTCGGCAATACGTTCCACCTGATGCTGCGCCCTGGCATGGACGTTATCCGCGCGCACCAGGGCCTGCACCGGTTCATGGGCTGGGAAAAGCCCATCCTTACTGACTCGGGCGGTTTCCAGGTCTTCAGCCTTGGCGCCATGCGCAAGATCACGGAGGAGGGCGTCGCGTTCCGTTCACCCGTCGATGGCGACAAGGTCTTCCTGAGTCCGGAGCTATCGATGCAGGTTCAGCGCGATCTCGACTCTGACATCGTCATGGTGTTCGACGAGTGCACGCCGTATCCGGCAACGGTCGACCAGGCGCGCGCGTCGATGGAACTGTCGATGCGCTGGGCACAGCGCTGCAAGACCGCGCACGGCGATAGTCCTCATGCATTGTTCGGCATTGTCCAGGGCGGCATGTATCCGGCGCTGCGGCGCGAATCGCTGCAACAGTTGCTGGAAATAGGCTTCGATGGCTATGCACTCGGTGGGCTGTCGGTGGGTGAGCCCAAGGAAGAGATGCTCGCCGTACTCGACTCCATCGCGTCGGAATTGCCGGCCGACAAGCCACGTTATGTGATGGGTGTCGGCACGCCCGCGGACCTCGTTGCCGGCGTGTCGCGCGGCATCGACATGTTCGATTGCGTCATGCCGACGCGTAACGCGCGCAACGCCTACCTGTTCACGTCGCGCGGCCTGTTACGCGTGCGCAATGCCCGATACCGTAACGATCTGAAGCCCATCGACGAGAATTGCGACTGTTACACTTGTAAAAATTTTTCCCGGGCCTATCTACACCATCTCGACAAGTGCAAGGAAATGCTCGGGGCGCAGCTGAACACAGTGCATAACCTGCACTACTACCAACGCTTGATGGCTGAATTGCGCCATGCCATTGAACAGGGTAAATTGGCCGCCTTCGTAACGCGCTTCTACCATGAACAGGCCGCTCTGGATTCAGAAAAAGCAGATCCGGAAGTAGCGCCAGAAAGTTGATTGGTCTTCGGGGTATGCCGGGGATCAATCGACACAAAACCAACTGAATCAGCCCCTGGATGCCCTGCATTCAGGTCTAATAAGTACAACAAAGTACATAGGTACCGTCATGAGTTTCTTCATCAGTTCCGCATACGGCCAGGCGGCCGATGCAGCCGCAGCGTCAGCCCCTAACCCACTGTTCAACTTCGTCTTCCTCGGCGGCTTCATCCTGATCTTTTATTTCCTGATCTGGCGCCCGCAGGCCAAGCGCGCAAAGGAACAGAAGACCCTCATCGAGAGCCTCGGCAAGGGTGATGAAGTCATGACGAACGCCGGCATCATCGGCAAGATCACCAACATTACTGATCTGTACGTCACCGTGCAGGTTGCCGATAACGTCGAGCTGAAGATGCAGAAGGCCTCGATTGCCGCTGTGTTGCCGAAGGGCACGATCAAGTCGATCTAGGCCAGCGGTACCAGTCCATCGGCAACAAAAGGGTCCGGCCGACATGCTCAATAAATTTCCCCTCTGGAAGAACCTGTTGATCGTGCTGATGGTGGTACTGTCAGCCGTGTACTCAGCTCCGAACTTCTATCCGCCCGATCCCGCGATCCAGATTTCGCACGACAGCGGAGTCACCGAGCAATCGGCGCTGGAGAGCGCGATTGCCGCGCTCGAAGAGGACGGTATCGCGATCATCGGTTCCGAAATCGAGGACGGTGTTGCGCTGATCCGTCTCGCCGATGACCAGCAACAGGGCAGGGCGCAGCAGCTCATCAACCTGACCTTGCCGCAGGACTACATCGTCGCACTGAACCTCGCGGCCACTACGCCGGCCTGGCTGGAATCGCTCGGCGCGGGTCCGATGAACTATGGCCTCGACCTGCAGGGCGGTGTTCACTTCGTCATGGAGGTCGACCTCGAAGCCGCCGTTGCCAAGCAGCTCAATGATTCCCTGGCCGCGATGCGCACCTCGTTGCGCGACGAGCGCATCCGTTATCGCCCGCCGCTCACTGTCGACGATACCAATCGCATCGTGCTGCGTTTCACTGACGCCGCCTCGCGCACCGCAGCCAATGAGCTGATCCGCGGCCAGTTCCCCGACTATCAGTTCCGTACCGACCAGCAGGGCGATGATTTCGTCCTGTATTACTCGCTGTCCGACGCGGCTGCGCTGCAGCTTCAGGAATACGCGATCCAGCAGAACCTGACGACACTGCGTTCACGCGTCAACGAACTTGGCGTCAAGGAACCGAAGATTCAGCAGGTCGGCATCAATCGCATCCTCATCGAGCTACCCGGCGTACAGGACACGACCCGCGCGAAAGACATGATCAGCGCCGTTGCTACCTTGCAGTTCCATCTCGTCGACGACGGCAGCGCTGCGGCCGGCACGACGATGGAATACGAATACGAAGGCGCCACGATTTCGATACTCGAGGAGATCATCGTCGGCGGCGAAAGTGTCACCGGCGCGCAGAGTTCGATTGATCCGCAGACAACGCTGCCACAGGTCAATATCACGCTCGACGCCATTGGCGCCCAGCGCATCAACGAAGTCACGCGCGTCAACATTGGCAAACCGATGGCGATCCTGCTCAGCGAAACCAAGACCCGAAACGTGACTGAGGTCGGTCCCGATGGCGAGCTCGTCACCAAGTCCGTGCCCTTCGTCGATTCACGCGTCATCAGCGTGCCGACGATCCAGGCGGCGCTCGGGCGCCAGTTCCGCATTACCGGGCTGCTCGGCGACGAAGCCAACGACCTTGCGCTGCTGATCCGTTCAGGCGCACTCGCGGCGCCGATGTATTTCGTCGAAGAGAGCACTGTGGGTCCGAGCCTTGGCCAGGAAAATATTGAGAATGGCGTCAACTCCGTTCTCGCCGGCTTCGCGATGATCGTCGTGTTCATGATCCTGCTGTACCGCGTGTGCGGCATCATCGCCAACATCGCGCTGGCGGTGAACATCCTGATGATCATGGCTTTCATGTCGATACTTGGCGCAACGCTTACCTTGCCCGGTATCGCTGGTATCGTGCTCACACTCGGCATGGCGGTAGACGCGAACGTACTGATTTACGCGCGTATCCGTGATGAGCTCCTGCGCGGCATGAGTGTCGCGCGGGCAATCGACGTCGGTTACGACAAGGCCTTCGTCACGATTCTCGACTCGAACCTGACCGGTCTGATCGTCGCCGTGATCCTCTACTCGATCGGCACCGGGCCCATCAAGGGTTTCGCGGTGACCACCGCGATTGGTATCGTCACTTCGATGATGACGGCGATCTGGATTTCGCGCGCGCTGGTCAATTCCCTGTACGGCGGCAAGAAAGTGAAGTCCATCTCGATCGGCATGAAGATGCCTGACACCGCGGCCAATGCGGCCTGATTCCCGGAGATCTGCTCAGTGAAGGACTTAACCTCTGTCGTACCGTTCATGCGCTATCGTACGCACGGTCTCATTTTTTCCGTCGTACTGGTGTTGATTTCGATCGTGGCGCTCGCCGTCAACGGCATCAACTTTGCGCTGGATTTCACCGGTGGCACGCAAGTGCAGATGGAGTACACAACTGCACCCGATCTCGAAGCGATTCGCCAGACCTTGGCCGATAACGGTTATCCTAACAATGAAGTAGTCACGCTGGGCGCCGATACGAACGTGCAGGTGCGCATCCAGGACGAAGGCGGCGCCGGTGAAGACGTGCACGACGAATCCGGTGAGACTGCGGTTCGCGTATCGCAGATCCTTACGGAGGCAGCCAATGGCGCGGCCACGTTCGGCGGCAGTGCCTATATAGGCGCGCAGGTTGGCGACGAACTGAAAGAAAAAGGCGGCATGGGCATGCTGGTGGCGACCATCCTGCTGATGATGTATATCGCGGTGCGCTTCCAGTTCAAGTTCTCGGTTGGTGCCGTTCTTTCCGTGGCGCACGACGTAATCATCGTCATGGGCTTTATCGCGCTGATCCAGCTCGACTTCGACCTGAACGTGCTGGCGTCGATCCTCGCGATCATAGGGTATTCATTGAACGATACAGTCGTCGTTGCCGACCGTGTGCGTGAAAACTATCGCATCATGCGTGGCGCCGAACCTGAAGAAATCATCGACACGGCCGTCAGCCAGACACTGATCCGCACGACGATCACCGCAGTAACAACCTTGCTCGTGCTGTTCGCGCTGTTCTTTTTCGGCGGGCAGATACTGTATGGCTTCTCGCTGGTGTTGATCGTAGGGGTCGTCGTCGGCACCTACTCATCGATTTATGTGGCGTCGAGCACACTGATGTTCCTGCACCTGTCGAAGGAAGACATGATGCCGCCAGAAAAGAACGACCCCGAGCTCGACGCATTGCCATAACAATTCTGGCTGCACGCATTCGTGCGCGATGATCGTGAATGTCACAAGCGCTCGAAGTGCGCGGGAATTCCGGCTGAACCCGGAACGACCGCACGACTCTAGCGGGTTCCGGTTACAGCCCTGAGGCCAGCTTCAGCAGCGACTTGAAGCACTTCGGATTGCCGAACACGAGAGTATCGGCTTCGAGGCAATCAGGATTGCCTGCGCTATCGCTGATGAGGCCGCCTGATTCCTGCACGAGCAAAATGCCCGCCGCGCTGTCCCACGAACTCACGCCTGAGGTCCAGCCCGCATCGAGGCGTCCCGCTGCCACGTAGGCCAGATCGAGTGCCGTGGAGCCCGTGAAGCGTAATGCGCCAGCCACCCCCGCCAGTTTCTGTTGCAGGCTCAGCATTGCCTGATAATTGCGCAGACCCGCGCAACTCAGGCTGACCGCGCCGCCTTCCAGGTTTGCACGTTTGCCGACGCGGATGCGGTTGCCGTTGAGCTGCGCGCCGCTGCCTTTCGACGCAGTGAATTCCTCGTTCTTGATCGGATCCATAATCAACGCGTGCTGCACCTTGCCGCGCTGCACGCAGGCCATCGAAATGCAGAAATGCGGAAAGCCCAGTACGAAGTTGCGCGTACCGTCGATGGGATCAATGATCCAGACAGTGTCCTTGTCGGCACCTTCCTGCATGCCGCCTTCCTCGCCGAGGAAGCTGTGGTCGGGGTAGGACTTGCGCAGGTGGCTTATAAGTACTTCCTCGACCAGGCGATCGACGTCGGTGACGAAGTCGTTCGGTCCTTTCTCGAAGATCTTCACGCGGTCAGGGCGGGCATGCGCCTGCACCATCAGAGTGGCGGCTTCACGCGCTGCACGCAGCGCGATGTTGATGATGGGGTGCATGCGGGAGGCCTGTGGTAATGAGCGGAATAATGCAAAGGCGGCATGATAACAGGGGCTGCCGTTGAGCGTAATTTGATCGCGTAAGAATTTTGGATCCCCGGGTATCATTGGCGCTCACATTATTCTCGCCCACGGCCCCAGACTCCCGGAAACGCAATGAATTTCTCGAACGTTCGCATCGTGCTCGTCGCAACATCCCATCCTGGCAACATCGGTTCGGCCGCGCGCGCGATGAAAAACATGGGGCTTGGCAATCTGGTGCTCGTCGCGCCGAAAATCTGGCCGGCGCTCGAAGCCCTGAGCCTGGCTGGCTCGGCACTCGACGTCATCGACAATACGCGCGTCGTCGATACGCTGCAGGATGCGATCGCCGACTGTCATCTTGTCATCGGGACCAGCGCGCGCTTGCGCAGCATGCCGGTGCCTTTGCTGGACCCCGTCGAATGCGCGGCTACCGTCGTGGCGCAGATGCCCACGCAACGCATTGCGCTCGTGTTCGGACGCGAAGCCAGCGGACTGAGCAACGAAGAGTTGCACCTCTGTCACTATCACGTGCACATCCCCGTCAACGATGACTATCCAGCGCTGAACCTGGCGGCGGCCGTCATGGTGCTGTGCTACGAGTTACGCAAGACCGCGCTGGCGCAGAAGGCAGGACAGGCGGCAGCGGAGATGCCAGCGGCGCGGGCCGAATGGGATCAGGAAGCGGCGACGGTGGATGAGCTTGAGCGTTACCTGGTTCACCTTGACCAGGTTTTGCATCGTTTGCAGTTCCACAAGTCCGATGGATCGCAGCTGTTGCTGCGACGGCTGCGGCGCCTCTATCAGCGGATCCGGCCCGACCGCATGGAAATCAACATCTTGCGGGGCATCCTGACGGCGACGGAAGAAAAGCTCGACAAGCTGACCAGCCTCGACGATGGTCGGGATAATACTTGACTGATTTGCTCGGGTTCTACGATAATTGGGCGGTGTCGAAACGGTAGAGCGAGCATCTTTATGCGCCTGACCACCAAAGGCCGCTACGCGGTCACAGCCATGCTGGACTTGAGTATCAATGCCACGAATGGACCCGTGAACCTGAGCGATATTTCGCGCCGCCAGGACATTTCACTGTCCTATCTCGAGCAGCTATTCGCCAAGTTGCGTCGGCGCAAGCTCGTCAGTAGCGTGCGCGGTCCAGGCGGCGGTTATCGTCTTGGCCGGAGCGATACGCAGATTCACGTGGCCGAGATCATCGACGCGGTCAGCGAATCGCTCGATACGACGAAATGCCAGGGCAAGGCGGATTGCCAGCTCGGTGAAACCTGCCTGACCCACCACCTCTGGCAGGACCTGAGCGACCAGATTCATAACTTCCTCAGCAACATAACGCTGGCCGACCTCGTTTCGAAACGTGAAATAGAGGCCATCGCCCGCACCCAGAATGAACGCTGCAATCGCCTCGAGCGCCTGCAGACCGAAGGCCGTCTGAAAAACCCGGACGCGTTGATTACGTCGTCCGTGTAGTCCTTGGACGCAGCGGCGAGTGGAAGAACACAGGAGAGCACATGTTACCGATCTATTTTGATTACGCAGCCACGACGCCGGTCGACCCCCGCGTCGCCAAAGTCATGATGGAAGCGCTGACGCTGGACGGGAATTTCGGAAATCCGGCGTCGCGTTCGCACGTGTTTGGCTGGCGCGCGGAAGAGGCCATCGAGCAGGCACGCCAGCATGTCGCCGATCTCGTCAAATGCGATCCGCGCGAGATCGTGTGGACTTCCGGCGCAACTGAATCCGATAACCTTGCAATCAAGGGCGTCGCGCATTTTTACCAGACCCGCGGCAAGCACATCATCACGTCGAAGATCGAACACAAGGCCGTGCTCGACAGCTGCCGTCAGCTCGAGCGCGAAGGTTTTGAAGTGACCTGGCTGGATCCGCTGCCCAATGGCCTGATTACACCGGAAGCGGTCGCGGCCGCGATCCGTCCCGATACCATCCTCGTCAGCATCATGCATGTGAACAACGAGATCGGCGTGATCAACGACATCAAGGCGATCGGTGCAGTCTGCCGCGAGAAAAAAGTACTGTTCCACGTCGATGCGGCACAGAGTACGGGCAAGGTCGACATCGACGTCGAAGACATGAATGTGGACCTAATGGCGTTTTGCGCGCATAAAAGCTATGGCCCGAAAGGAATCGGAGCGCTCTATGTGCGCCGCAAACCGCGTGTGCGCCTTGAGGCGCAGATGCACGGTGGCGGCCATGAGCGCGGCATGCGGTCGGGCACCTTGCCGACGCACCAGATCGTCGGCATGGGTGAAGCCTTCCGGATTGCGAGGCTGGAAATGCACGAGGAAAGCCGGCGCTTCAAGGCCCTGCGCGACCGTTTACTCGATGGCGTCAAAGGGATGGAAGAGGTGTATGTCAACGGCGATCTGGAGCAGCGGGTCCCCGGTAACCTCAACATAAGCTTCAACTACGTTGAAGGCGAATCGCTGATCATGGCGCTGAAGGATCTTGCAATATCGTCTGGCTCGGCTTGCACATCCGCCAGCCTCGAGCCTTCGTATGTGTTGCGCGCGCTCGGCATGAACGATGAGCTGGCGCACAGTTCACTGCGCTTCTCGATAGGGCGCTTTACCACCGAAGCCGATATCGACTACGCGGTTGCCAAGGTGCGCGACGCTGTCTCGAAGCTAAGGGAACTGTCGCCGCTGTGGGACATGTACAAGGACGGCGTCGATTTCAGCAAGGTCAAGTGGGCCGCGCACTGATCCGCAACACGAATTACCTGGGCGCGCATTGAGTGCTCCCACAATACGAACCGGAAGAGGTAGCTATGTCGTATTCAAACAAGGTCCTTGATCACTACGAAAACCCGCGCAACGTCGGCAAGCTTGACGACAGCGACGCCAATGTCGGCACCGGGATGGTTGGTGCGCCGGCCTGTGGTGACGTGATGCGTCTGCAAATCAGGGTCAATGCCGATGGTGTGATCGAAGACGCGAAGTTCAAGACTTATGGTTGCGGTTCGGCGATCGCGTCGAGTTCGCTGCTGACCGAATGGGTCAAGGGCCGGACACTGGATGACGCGGCGCAGATTCGCAATACCGAGATAGCGCAGGAACTGGGTTTGCCGCCGGTGAAAATTCACTGCTCTGTGCTTGCCGAAGATGCGATCAAGGCCGCTGTTGCCGATGTCAAACAGAAGCGCGGGCTGGCTTGAATCTGGCCCCGCGAACAACAGATAACCTTCGAACCAAACACCAGCAAGCAAAGCGCAAGAGAGAGAAGCAGTCATGGCAATCACACTGACTCAGAATGCCGCAAAACACGTGGCTGACCAGCTGGCCTCGCGAGGCAAGGGTGTTGGCATTCGCGTGGGCGTGACTACCACCGGATGCTCTGGCATGGCCTATGTGCTCGAGTTCGTTGACGAAGTCTCGGCGAATGATCAGGTGTTCGAAAACCACGGCATCAAGGTCATCGTCGATCCCAAGAGCCTCGTATACATCGATGGTACCGAGATGGACTTTGTCAAAACCGGCATCAACGAGGGTTTCGAATTCCACAACCCCAACGTCAAGGGCGAATGCGGCTGCGGCGAAAGCTTCAGCGTATAAGCGACGTCTGCAGTAGCGAATCCCAACCATGACTACCAGCCAGGTACCGAATTTCTTTGAGCTGCTGGATCTGCCTGAGTCCTGTGCCGTGGATGAAGCTGTGCTCGAGCGCAACTACCAGCGCTTGCAAACGCAGTGGCATCCCGACCGCTTTGCGGCGGCGGAGCCGGCGCAGCGCCTCGCCGCCGTGCAGCAGGCAAGCCTCCTCAACGATGCCTACTCGACACTGAAGACGCCGCTGCGCCGGGCTGAGTACCTGCTTCAGATCAATGGCGTCGATGCCCACAAGGGCGACAACAAGATGTTGCAGGACGGCGCTTTCCTGATGGCCCAGCTCCAGCAACGCGAAGAGCTCGAAGACATGCTCGCCAGCCGCAATGAACGCGGGCTCAAGGAATTGCGCAAGCAAACGCGTGAAGAGCAGGACGAAATCTGGCGCGAGTTTTCCGAAGGCTGTGAAGCAGGACGGTTTGGCGTCGCCTTGCACGCATTCCACAAACTGCAGTTTCTACACAAGCTGGGCTACGAGATCGTAGCCGCTGAAGACAAGTTGCTGGACGAGGAGTAAGGGTCGCGTCATGGCGCTTTTCACGATAGCCGAACCCGGACAGAGCAAGCCGCGCGCGCCGGCGCGGCGCAAGCGCGCCGTAGGCATCGATCTCGGCACAACCAATTCACTTGTCGCCGTGGCGAAAGAGGGCAAGGCGGAAACGCTGCCTGATGCGCACGGCCGGCATTTGCTGCCCTCGATCGTGCATTACGCCGTCGATCGCAGCATCGTCGTTGGCGACCGCGCGGCCCTCGGCGACGTGCGCGCCGACAGTATTTCCTCGGCGAAGCGCCTCATGGGGCGTGGTATCGCGGATATCGACTACCAGCTCCCTTATGAGCTCCAGCCCGCGCCCGAAGGCGGCATGCCGTTGATAAAGACCATGCAGGGTCCGGTGTCGCCCGTGCAGGTGTCGGCTGAAATCCTGAAGGTGCTTGCCGCCCGCGGAGTACAGGCGCTCGGCGGCGAACTCGATGGCGCGGTGATTACCGTGCCGGCATACTTCGATGAACCCCAACGCCAGGCCACGCGGGATGCCGCGCGTCTGGCCGGCCTGAAAGTACTGCGCCTGTTGAGCGAGCCCACTGCAGCGGCAGTGGCTTACGGTCTCGATACGAAGCTCGAAGGCACAATCGTCATTTACGACCTTGGCGGCGGCACTTTCGACGTCTCGCTGATGAAATTAAAGCGTGGTGTATTCGAAGTACTGGCAACTGGCGGCAATGCCGCACTGGGCGGCGATGATTTCGACAGGGCAATTGTGCGCTGGATTCTCGAGCAGGCACAGGTTGCCGATGTGGCCGCGGACGAGTTCAGCATACTGCTGCGCATAGCACGCGAAGCGAAACATGTATTGACGGACAGCGACGCGACACTATTGTCGTGGAAGGGCTGGAGCGGCCTGCTGACGCGCGCGATTTATTACACACTGATCGACGGCATGGTCAACCAGACGCTCAAGGCCTGCCGCCGCGTACTGCGCGATGCCAATCTTGATGTCGAGGCGATCACGGATGTCGTGCTCGTAGGTGGCTCGACGCGTTCGCCGCGAGTGCGTGATAAGGTCCGCGAGTTTTTCCAGCGCGAGCCGCTGTGCAGCATCGACCCCGATAGTGTCGTTGCGCTCGGCGCCGCGCTGCAGGCTGACGTGCTGGTGGGTAACAAGTACGGCAGCGACATGCTGCTGCTCGACGTCATCCCGCTGTCACTCGGCATCGAGACGATGGGCGGGCTGATGGAAAAGATCGTCCCGCGCAACACGACCATTCCGGTGACGCGTGCGCAGGAGTTCACCACGTTCAAGGACGGCCAGACGATCATGTCCTTGCATGTGCTGCAGGGTGAGCGCGAACTGGTCAGCGACTGCCGTTCGCTCGCCCGTTTCGAATTGCGCGGCATTCCACCAATGGTCGCAGGTGCTGCGCGTGTACGCGTGAGCTACCAGGTCGATGCGGACGGACTGCTGGAAGTATCCGCGCAGGAACTCACAAGCGGCGTGCACAGCAGTATCGTCGTCAAGCCCTCGTTCGGTCTGCAGGAAAAAGACATCGAAACGATGCTGCTGGATTCGCAGGCGCGCGCGCAGGAAGACAAGGAATTGAGATCACTGCGCGAGAAGCAGGTCGAAGCATTGCGCCATCTGGAGGCGCTTGAGACTGCTCTGCGAGTCGACGGCGAAGCCCTGTTGTCGAAGGACGAGTTTGCGCGGCTTGAGCAGAGCATGACCAGCTTGCGCAAGGTGCTCGACGGCACCGACGCAGCCCTGATCGACAAGCTGACGCATGAACTGAACGACCGTAGTACCGAATTCGCCGCGCGCCGTATGGACCGCGGCATCAAGGCCGCACTGGCCGGCCATACCCTGGAAGAGATCGGACACTGAACCATGCCGAAGATCGTATTTCTGCCCAATGCAGAGCGCTGCCCCAACGGCGCCGTGATCGAGGCCGAGACCGGCGAAAGCATCATCGATGCGGCGTTGCGTAACGGCATCGAGATCGACCACGCCTGCGAGAAATCCTGTGCCTGCACGACCTGTCATGTCATCGTGCGCGAAGGGTTTAGCTCGCTGCCGCCCTCCGATGAGCTCGAGGATGACTATCTCGACAAGGCCTGGGGCCTCGAGCCCGATTCGCGCCTCAGCTGCCAGGCCCTTGTGGGGGCGCAGGACCTTGTCGTGGAAATCCCCCGCTATACGATCAACATGATCTCTGAAAAACGCTAAAACCCTGATTTGCTGACGTTTTACGGGGTTTAAGGCTTCAAAAGCGTGGTAAATCGCGTACAATGCGCGACCTGTTTTATTACTGACGACGCTGGAGTCCCAAATGGCTGTAGAACGCACCTTATCCATCATCAAACCCGACGCGGTTGCCAAGAATGTCATTGGCAAGATCATCAGCCGTTTCGAAGACGGCGGCCTCAAAGTCGTTGCAGCCAAGATGGTGCAGCTCACCGACGAAACCGCAGGCGGCTTTTACGCTGAGCATAAGGCGCGCGGCTTCTTCAAGGATCTCGTCGATTTCATGACCTCGGGCCCGGTCGTTGTCCAGGTACTCGAAGGCGAAAATGCAATCGCGAAGAACCGCGAACTGATGGGCGCAACCAATCCCGCGCAGGCAGCACCCGGCACGATCCGCGCCGACTTCGCGAAGTCGATCGATGCCAATGCCGTGCATGGCTCAGATTCCGCCGCATCGGCAGAGCGTGAGATTGCGTACTTCTTCAAAGCCGGAGAAGTTTGCGCTCGTCGTTTTTAATTGAGACTCGCTGTTTGATCGCCTCTTTAATCGAAGCTTCTCTTTAATCGAAGCGCCGTCGGGGCTTCGAGGTACAAGGTCCATGGCTAACAGTCTGACCAACCTGCTTGGTTTGAACCGGCAACAGATGGAAGCTTTCCTGCTAGAGCTGGGAGAGAAGCCATTCCGCGCCGTGCAACTGCTGAAGTGGATCCACCAGCAGGGCGTCACCGAGTTCGACGCAATGACTAACATCGCGAAAGCCCTGCGCGAAAAGCTCAAGGAAGTGGCGGAAATTCGTCCGCCGCGTATCCGTGACGTGTTCGACGCCCAGGACGGTTGCTACAAGTGGATCGTTGAAGTCGAAAGCGGCAGTGGTGTCGAGATGGTCTACATCCCGGAATCCGGCCGCGGCACCTTGTGTATTTCCTCGCAGGCTGGTTGCAGTCTCGACTGCAGCTTCTGCGCTACTGGCAAGCAGGGCTTCAACAGCGACCTGACTTCCGCCGAAATCCTCGGCCAGCTCTGGCTTGCCAATCGCGAACTCGGCGCTTTTGCCAGTCCCACGGCAGGGAAGGGCACGCGCCCGGTAACGAACGTCGTCATGATGGGCATGGGCGAGCCCCTGCTGAATTTCGACAATGTCATGAGCTCGCTGTCCGTCATGATGGATGACAACTGTTACGGCCTGTCGAAGCGCCGCGTCACCGTCAGCACTTCGGGTGTCGTGCCCGCGCTGCGTCGCATGCGCGAATTTACCGATGCCTCGCTGGCCATATCGCTGCACGCGCCGAACGATGAATTGCGGAACCAGATCGTGCCAATCAACCGCAAATACCCGATCAAGGAACTCATGGCGGCGACGCGCGAATACCTCGATGCGCTGCCCGACAACCGCCAGGCCACGATCGAGTACATCCTGATCTCCGGCGTGAATGACCATCGCCAGCACGCGCGCGAACTCGCCGACTTGCTGCGCGGCTTGCCATGCAAGATCAACCTGATTCCCTTCAATCCCTTCGACGGTTCCGGATACGAACGCTCCAGCAATGCGGCGATCAGCAATTTCCGCAAACTGCTGCAAGACGCCGGCTACATCGTGACTATTCGCACTACACGCGGCGATGAAATTGGCGCCGCCTGTGGCCAGCTGGTCGGACAGGTCGACGACCGCACGCGGCGCAGTGCCCGTCATCTGGCCCAGCGTGCAAGCGCGGAACAAGCCCAGCCGGTGGCGGTCCAGGCTCCGCGAGCCGCAACGTGATCCGGATACGGCGCGTGAAGCTGCCCACATCAACGACCGGCAACGAAGCCCAGCGCAGTTCGCTGTCGCCGCGCTTCGCGCATGCCTTTGTCGTTGCGCTGATGTTTGTACTGGTTGCATGCGTCACCGAAACGACCGGCGGGTTCAACGCAGCGCGCTCCGACGCGCAGGCATTGAAGGACTATATTCAACTCGCGACCGGCTATCTCGACCAGCGTGACCTCGCCAATGCGAAGCGCCACCTGAACAATGCTGGCGCGCTCGATGCGAACAACAGCGAAGTGTTTGCGCTATGGGGCCTGGTTTATTCCCAGGAGGGCGAGCCGGCGCTTGCCGATGACAGTTTCGAGCGTTCGCTGCGCATTAACCCGCGCAATTCGCAGGCACGCAACAACTACGCCGCGTTCCTGTTCGCGGAAGATCGATTCGAGGATGCTTACGCGCAGCTCGAACTCGTCGTTGAAGACACCGCATATACCGGCAGGCCCCAGGCCTTCGAGAATCTCGGGCTTGCCGCTTTGCGCCTGCAACGCATCGACGACGCCGAATACGCCTTCGGCCGCGCGGTGCAACTCGATAACAACCGCCTGCGTTCCAGCCTCGAGCTTGCTGCGCTGTTCCTGCAGAAGCAGGACGTGTTGCAGGCGCGCGCCTACTACCGCAATTACCTGACATTGCTTCAGTTCTACAATATCGCCCAGAACGCCCGCGGTCTGTGGGTCGGCATCCAGCTTGAAGACGCGCTAGGCAACGACAACAACGTAGAGCAGTACGGCACCCAGCTGGAAGCGAGCTTCCGCGGATCGCCCGAGTACCAGCTCTACAGCCAATTCCTGGATACGAAAGACGATGAGTGAACCACTAGACAAGACGGTGGAGTCCGACACGCAAGCGCGTGATTTCTCACGGTCGACACCCGGCGAATACTTGCGCAAGCTGCGCGAGGAAAAAGGTCTGACCCACACCGCCGTCGGCGCCGCGCTGCACTTGACCGTCCATTACGTCAAGGCGCTGGAAGGCGACGATTACGGCAAGTTGCCCGGCCTGACCTTTGTCAAAGGCTACCTCCGCTCCTACGCAAGCTTCCTCGGCGCTGACGTCGACAAGGTGATCGCGCAGTTCGATGAACACATCACGGGGTTGCTCGATGCCGGTTTGCATACGGCCCGTGTGCAGCGCTCCCGGCAGCGTCAGGATCAGGCTCTGCGCTGGGCAATCGGCGCAGGCTTCGTCGTTGTTGCCGGCATTGCCGCCGGCTGGTGGTACATGAGCGGCACCGATGTCCCAGCCGCGCGCGAAACCGCAGCCATCGTTGCGCCGCCTCCATCGCAGGCGGCCGCGCTGCCCGCGCGAAGTACTGCCCCCGCAGCAAACAGCGTTGTCACGTCGCAGCCCGGCAGCACCAGTGTCACAATGGCGATTCAGACGCCTGCGGTGGTGATTCCGCCGGCGCTTGCGTCGACTTTCACTGCTGCGCGAAGCAATTCCGCTGCTGGTGCGAACGGCGTCGTTGCTAGCAACGCAGGGCTAGCCGCCACGACCTACGCGCCAGCGGCTATGAATGCGCCTGGTGCCACAGCCGGATTCCCCACAGCGAACCTGGCGCCGGCGAATGGACCAGCGCTGACTGAATCTGTGGTTGCTGCGCCGCTGCAGGGGACTACGAGCGCCCAGCCCGCCGCGCCGCCTGCGCAAGGCGCTATCGCACCGGCTTCTCCCAATGCCGGATTGACCATTATCCCGAACGCCGCTGGCGCGCGCCTCGTATCGCTCATCAGCACCGGCGACGATGAGCTGCGCGTGACCTTCAATGGCAACAGCTGGATCGAAGTCGACGACGGCAGCATGGTGCGCCTGTATAACGACGAGCTGGCGGCTGGCGACACGCTGACGATCCGCGGCAAGGCGCCGTTCCGCGTGCTAGTGGGCGATGCAAGGCAGGTCAGCCTGTCGCTCAATGCCGCGGCAGTCGACATCAGTTCCGACATCCGTACCGATAGCACGGCGCGCCTCGTCATTGGTGCGCCCGCCAGCACGGAGGCACCACTCTGATGCGCATGCAGTCGCCGATAGTCCGCCGCAAGACCCGTCAGATCATGGTCGGCAAGGTTCCCGTAGGCGGCGATGCGCCGATCGCCGTGCAGAGCATGACGAACACCGACACCTGCGACGTCGGAGCCACGCTGGAACAGATCCGCCGTCTCGAAGCCGTGGGCGTCGATATCGTTCGCGTTTCGGTGCCAACGATGGATGCCGCGGAGGCCTTTAGGAAAATCCGTGCTGGCACCCAGACCCCGCTAGTCGCCGATATTCATTTCGACTACCGCATCGCGCTCAAGGTGCTGGAATACGGCGTCGATTGTCTGCGTATCAATCCTGGCAATATTGGCCGTGACGATCGCGTCAGGGCTGTCGTCGAATCGGCACGCGACCACGGGGTGCCGCTGCGTATCGGCGTCAATGCCGGGTCGCTCGGCAAGGACCTGCTGCGCAAGTATGGTGAGCCCAACGCAGACGCGATGGTCGAGTCGGCAATGCACCACATCGACATTCTCGACAGCTATGATTTCCAGGACTTCAAGGTCAGCCTGAAAGCCTCCGAGGTATTCATGACCGTCGCCGCGTATCGCAAACTCGCGGCGCAGATCGAACAGCCGCTGCACCTCGGCATCACCGAAGCGGGCGGCCTGCGCTCCGGTACCGTGAAGTCATCGATCGGCCTCGGCCTGCTGCTGATGGACGGTATCGGCGATACGATTCGCATCTCACTGGCGGCCGACCCGGTCGAGGAAGTTAAAGTCGGTTTCGACATCCTCAAGAGCCTCGGGTTGCGCCAGAAGGGCGTCAACCTGATCGCCTGTCCGAGCTGCGCGCGCCAGAACTTCGACGTCATCGCCACGGTCAATGCGCTCGAAGCACGTCTGGAGGACATCACGACGCCGATCGACGTGTCGGTGGTGGGCTGCATCGTCAACGGGCCAGGCGAAGCGCTGGTGTCGGATATCGGGCTGACCGGCGCTACGCCGGTCAACATGTCGTACATCAACGGTGTCACGCATCACAAGATCGCCAACGAAAACCTCGTCGACGAACTGGAAGCGATGGTCCGGCGCAAGGTGGCAGAGAAACAGGCCGAACAGGCCGCAGCCGCCTCTGCTCCTGCCAATCCGCAATAGGACAACCACACTCTCGTGACTAACAAGATCCAGGCCATCCGGGGCATGAACGACGTGTTACCGGACGAAAGCCCTCGCTGGCAGTACCTCGAACGGGTCACGCGCGACTTGCTCGCGGCGTGGGCTTACCGCGAAATCCGTTTTCCCGTTCTCGAACAGACGCAGCTCTTCAAGCGCTCGATCGGCGAAGTCACCGACATTGTCGAGAAGGAGATGTATACCTTCCTCGATCGCAATGGCGACAGCCTGAGCATGCGCCCCGAAGGCACTGCCTGTTGCGTACGTGCCGCCGAGCAACATGGCTTGCTGTACAACCAGACCCAGCGCCTGTGGTACATGGGTCCGATGTATCGCCATGAGCGGCCGCAGAAGGGCCGCTACCGGCAGTTCCACCAGGTTGGCGTGGAAACCTTCGGCATGTCCGGCATCGACATCGAAGCGGAGCTGATACTGCTGTGCGCCGACCTGTGGAACAAGCTGGGCATCGCGCAGCACGTGCAGCTCGAAATCAACAATCTGGGTTCATCCGAAGAGCGCGCGCGTTACGGCGCCGCCTTGCGCGAATTCCTGCTGCCGCTGAAAGAGCAGCTCGACGACGACAGCCGCCGCCGGCTCGACAGTAATGTGCTACGCATCCTCGACTCGAAAGTGCCGACGACACGCAACTTGCTCAAGGACGCACCGGTGCTGGAGCAGTTTCTGAGTGCCGAATCGCGCGCCGCGTTCGCCCAGTTGCTTGCGCAATTGCAGCAGGCAGGCATTGCCTATACGCAAAATCCCGCGCTTGTGCGCGGGCTCGACTATTACAACGGCCTGGTGTTCGAATGGACCACGGACAAGCTGGGCTCGCAGTCCACGGTCTGCGCCGGCGGCCGCTATGATGGCCTCGCGAAGCAGCTCGGCGGTACCGACACCCCGGCAGTAGGCTTTGCCCTTGGCATGGAGCGGCTGCTGCTGTTGCTCGAAGAAACCGGCGCCTTGCCGGCCGGGCTCGAGCGCAATGTCTCGATATACCTGCTGGTCATCGGCGACACGGCGGTTCAGGCGCAGGCGCTGCTGCTCGGCCGGGAGCTGCGGCATGCCTTGCCCGGGTGCGGAATTTTGACCCATTGCGGCGGCGGTAAATATAATGCACAGCTCAAAAAAGCCTTCGCGACGGGTGCCCGTTGCGCGGTAATACTCGAAGGCGAGGGCACGCAAAACCTCGTCAAGGTCAAAGTCCTCGACGACAATGGCTCCACGGTTGAACTGGCCCCGGCAAAGCTGAGCGGCTGGTTGAACGACTTTTTTAAATCGAATTGAAACGGAGTACTGGTCTTGGCTACCTACGGCAGTGACGAAGAACAAGTAGAAGCGCTCAAGCGCTGGTGGAACGACAACGGTACCTCGCTACTGGTCGGTGTCGTCATCGTCCTTGTGGCGTTTTTTGGCGTACGCCAGTGGCAGGCCTCGCAGGCCGATACCAGCGGCGTTGCCTCGGACCTGTACCAGCAGATCGCTGACGTCGCCCTAAACAAGATGACCGCGACAGTCACCGAAGACGAGCTGCTGGCGGCACAGGCTGTGTATAACATCCTGAAGACCGATCATGCCGATAGCATCTACACGCGCTATGCGGCGCTGGCCATCGCGCGTTTCCATGTAGAACATGACGAGCTCGACATGGCTGCCGCCGAGTTGCAGTGGATGCTCGACAATCCCGGCCTCGGCCTGCTCAGCGAAGCCGATGAGGAATTGTTCCTCGCCGCGCGCCTGCGCCTCGCGCGCGTCAAGCTCGCACAGGGCATGGCACAGGAAGCCCTCGATGTCATCAAGGCCGTGGAGCCAGGCGCGTTCCTTGGCAGTTACGCCGAAGTCGAAGGCGACGCGTTGCTTGCGCTGAGCCAGCCGGAGCCGGCGCGTGCCGCTTACGAACTTGCGCTGGCAAACATCGAAACCGGTAACCCCGTGCTGTTGCAGCTGAAGCTGCAGGACCTCGGCGTGAGCCCGGTCGACGGCAGCGCTGGCAGCGCAGCACAACCGCCCGTTGAAAGCACCGTAGAGAGCGCGGTAGAGACCACGGTGGAAGCACAATGAAGCCCATTCGGACACTCCTGCGAGGCGGCTTATTGCTGGGCACGCTGCTGCTCGGCGGTTGCGGCATGTTCGGCAACATGCTCGACGTTTTCAAAAGCGATGACGACGAGGATCTGGAACCGAAGGAGCTCGTCGACTTCGAGGAAGAAGTCCGCATGAACCGTTTGTGGAGTGTCAACGTCGGCGACGGGCAGGGTGACAAATACAACCGTTTGAAACCGGCGCTGGCCGCGGGCCGCATCTACGCAGCCTCCAACGATGGTGTAGTCGTTGCGGTCGACGCCGAAACCGGTCGCACGCTGTGGCGCGAACGCCTCGATGATGCAATTACCGGCGGCGTCGGGTACGGCGGCAACATGGTCCTGCTCGGCTCTGAAAACTCTCGCGTCATCGCGCTTTCCGCCGAGACTGGCTCCGTAATGTGGGAAGCGACGGTAACGAGCGAAGTGCTGTCGGCGCCGGCAACCGATGGTCGCGTCGTCGTCGTGCAAACCGTCGACGACAAACTCACCGGCCTGAATGCAAGCACTGGCGAGCAAGTCTGGTTGTACGAAAGCACCTCTCCCGACCTCAGCCTGCGTGGCACGAGTTCGCCGCGCATCGTCGACAACTTCGTACTGGCGGCATTCGCCAACGGCACGGTGGTCTCGATAGCCACCGATAACGGAACCCTGCGCTGGGAACAGCGCGTGGCTGTTCCAACCGGCAGCTCGGAACTGGATCGTCTCGTCGACATTGACGGCGATCTCGAAATCAATGAAGGCGTCGTGCTGGTACCCTCGTACCAGGGTTATCTCGCTGCAATCGACATCGTCACCGGTCAGCCACGCTGGCGTGTGGAAGAGTCGAGCAGCGTCGGCGGCAGTTTCGGTTTTGGCAACGTGTATGCGGTCAATGAACAGGATACTGTCAGCGCCTACCGCACAAGCCAGGAAACGCCGATGTGGCAGAACGAAGACCTGTACCTGCGCCGCCTGAGTTCCCCGCTCGCATTCAGCAACTATCTTGCCGTCGGCGATTTTGAAGGTTACGTACATTTGCTGTCGCAGGTCGACGGCCGCTTTGTTGGCCGTGAAAAAGTCGATGGCAACGGTGTCCGTGCCCATCTGCTGAACCAGGGCAACACCCTCTACGTCTACGGCAATGGCGGCGATCTCGTCGCGCTCAGCATAGAAACAAACTCGAACTAACATCCACCCGTGCGCCGCTGATGGCGGCGCTTGCCAGGCCAGTCCCATGATTCCCGTCGTAGCGCTCGTAGGGCGCCCCAATGTCGGCAAGTCGACGCTGTTCAACCGGCTGACGAACAGCCGTGATGCGCTCGTAGCCGATTTTGCCGGGCTTACACGCGATCGCCTGTATGGCGAAGGCCGCTATGAAGAGCGCCGTTTCATCGTCATCGATACCGGTGGTATCAACGGCGGCGAGGAAGGCCTCGATTCCGTGATGGTCGGTCAGTCACTGCTGGCGATCGAGGAAGCAGATCTCGTCATGCTGCTCGTCGATGCGCGCGACGGGCTGACTGCGGGTGATGAATTCATCATCAACCACCTGCGCAAGACACAAAAGCCAGTGACGCTCGTCGTCAACAAGGTCGATGGTCTCGATCAGGACCAGGTTCTTTCAGACTTCTATCGCCTCGGCGTCCAGGACATGTACGCCATCGCGGCGAGCCAGGGACGCGGCGTGCAGAAACTCATCGAAGGCGCGCTGGAGCGCTTCCCGGTCGCACCCGAACTGGAAGTGGTCGACGAAAAGCCTGGCAGCATCCGCATAGCCATCGCCGGGCGGCCCAACGTCGGCAAGTCCACGCTCGTCAACCGCATGCTCGGCGAGGAACGCGTGGTCGTATACGACCAGCCGGGCACGACGCGCGACAGTATCTATATTCCCTTTGAGCGCCATGGCAAGCACTTCACGCTGATTGATACTGCCGGCATTCGCAAGCGTGGCAAGACCACCGAACTCGTCGAGAAGTTCTCCGTCGTCAAATCGCTGCAGGCAATCCAGGATGCGCATGTCGTGATCCTTCTGCTCGACGCGCGTGAAGGCATCGTTGAACAGGACCTGCACTTGCTCGGCTACGTGCTCGAAACCGGCCGCGCGCTGGTCATTGCGCTGAACAAGTGGGACGGCATGGATGAATATGCCAAGGACAAGATCAAGGAGGCTATCCGCCGCCGTTTTGTTTTCGTTGATTTTGCGCGCATCCATTTCATTTCGGCATTGCACGGTACCGGTGTCGGCAACCTGTTCGATTCCGTGGGCAGGGCGCACGAATCCGCATTCAAGGTCATCACCACCTCGAAGCTGAACCAGACGCTCGAGCGCATCACGAACAGCAACCAGCCGCCAATGGTCAATGGGCGTCGCATCAAGCTGCGCTATGCGCACGTCGGCGGCCATAATCCGCCGCGCTTCATCATTCACGGCAAGCAGACTGACGTGCTGCCCGACAGCTACGTGCGCTTCCTCGAGAAGAATTTCCGCAAGCTGCTAAAGCTGGAAGGCACGCCGATTCGCATCGAACTGCGTAACGATGAAAACCCCTTCACGAAAGGCGAAGAGGGTTTGAACTACCGGCAGGTTGCGCGCAAGCGGCGCATTCTGAAGAACCGTGATCACCTGCGTAATTACAAGGCGGGTAAAAGATAGCGGAGGGCTCAGTCGGTATATTGCTCGAGCAGCGAGGCTTGCGCGCAACGCGGGTTGCTGCTGCCGGACACCTGCTGCTTGTAGGAGCCGTCGCTTTGCAGCAGCCAGCTTTGCGTGTTGTCCCACAGGTAGTTCATCAAGCCTTCCTTCAGCAATTTCTTCTTCATGCGCTTCTCCTCGATCGGGAAGCAGACTTCGACGCGCCGGAAGAAATTGCGGTCCATCCAGTCGGCGCTGGAGCAATACAGCTGGTAGTCGCCACCGTTGTGGAAGTAGGAAATGCGTGAGTGCTCGAGGAAACGGCCAATGA